>DASZJK010000372.1:0-2789 GCA_035948155.1 Candidatus Dormiibacterota bacterium | reverse complement strand
GAGGCGGTGAAGATCCTCCGCCAGGCTCTGGACCGGCTGCCCGACGGGCCCGTGAACGTCGACGACCGCAAGATGCTGCCTCCGCCGCGCGAGGAGCTCGAGACCTCGATGGAGGCGGTGATCCACCACTTCAAGCTCTTCACCGAGGGCTACTCGGTCCCGCCGGGCGATGTCTACGTCGCGGTGGAGTCGGGTCGCGGCGAGAACGGGTGCTACATCGTCAGCGACGGCACGCACAAGCCGCGACGCGTGAAGTTCCGCTCCGCGTCTTTCGTCAACCTGCAGGCGCTGGAGCAGATGGCGTTGAACCACATGGTCGCGGACATGATCGCGATCATCGGCACGGCGGACGCCGTGCTCGGAGACTGCGACCGTTGAGCGCGCTCCCCGCGCACATCCTGGACGAGATCAAGGAGCTGCCTGCGAGATACCCGCAGCCGCGGTCGGCCGTCATGCCGGCCCTCGACCTGGCGCAGGAGGAGCTCGGGTACCTCACGCCCGAGGCGATGAGCGAGGTCGCCGGCGCGCTCGAGCTGGATCCGGGCTACGTCGAAGGCGTCGCCACCTTCTACTCGCTCTTCCACCTCGAGCCGACCGGCAAGCACCGGTTTTACGTGTGCACGAACCTCAGCTGCATGATCCGCGGCGCGTACGGGATCGTCGACCAGGTCAAAAAGTCCACTGGCGTGAGCAAGCCGGACGAAGTCTCGGCCGACGGGCTATTCAGCTACGAGGAGGTCGAGTGCCTCGGCGCGTGCGAGTTCGCGCCGATGATGCGCCTGGACCACCGCTACCACTACGACCTGACACCAGAGAAGATCGACAAATTGGTTGCGGAACGACGAAGCGGTAAGAGCGTCGTCTTCCCCGCTCGCGGGGAGGTGGCGCGAAGCGCCGGAGGGGCGGCGCTGCCCCCCAAGAAGCCCAGAGCACCACGAAAGAAAAAAGCCGATGCCTGAGCTTCGTGGCTCGTCGGGTGATCAGCCGCACAACCTGCTGACGCGCTGGTTCGGCACACCGAACCTGCACAGGCTCGACGTCTACGAGTCGAAAGCGGGAGGCTACAAGGCCCTGCGCAAAGCGCTCTTCGACATGACCCCCGCCGACATCACCAACGAGGTCAAGACCTCGGGCCTCCGCGGCCGCGGCGGGGCGGGTTTCGCGACCGGCGTGAAGTGGAGCTTCATCAACCGGGACGCGCCTGGGCCGAAGTACGTCGTCGTCAACGCCGACGAGTCCGAGCCGGGGACCGCCAAGGATCGCTACATCATGGAGAACTCGCCGCACATGGTGGTCGAGGGCATCCTCATCGCTGCGTACGCAGTCGGCGCCAACCAGGCGTGGGTCTACATCCGCGGCGAGTACGACGAGCCGTACCGGATGCTCACGGAGGCGATCGAGGAGGCGCGGACCAAGGGCTACATCGGCCCAAAGCCGTTCGGCAAGGACTACCCGCTGGACATCCGCCTGTACCGCGGCCACGGCGCTTACATCTGCGGCGAGGAGACGGCGCTCCTGGAGTCGCTCGAGGGCAAGCGCGCGCAGCCGCGGTCGCGTCCCCCCTTCCCCGCCGTCAAGGGGGCCTGGGGCCGGCCGACGCTGCTCAACAACGTGGAGACCCTCGCGACAGTGCCGGCGATCATCAACATGGGCGGCGCCGAGTACGCCAAGCTCGGCACGGCCAAGAACCCCGGCACCCGCCTCCTTACCGTCAGCGGCAACGTGCGCAAGCCAGGCGTCTACGAGGTCGAGATCGGCGCGACCTTCCGCCAGATCATCATGGAGCTCGCCGGCGGTCCTCCCGAGGGCCGCAAGGTGAAGGTGTTCTGGCCCGGCGGCTCCTCCGCGCCGGTCCTGCCCGAGTCGATGCTGGATGTGACCTCGGACGCTGAGGCGCTCGCCGCCGCCAAATCCATGGGTGGGTCGGGCGGCGTCATCGTGATGGACGACTCGCACTGCGTCGTCGAGGCCGCGCACCGGCTGCTCCGGTTCTACGCGTACGAGTCGTGCGGCAAGTGCACGCCGTGCCGGATCGGCCAGGACTGGGCGGTGCGGACGTACGAACGGATCCTCAGCAACGAGGGCTCGCAGGTTGAGCTCGACACCCTGCAGCGCGTCTCCGACGGCCTGCAGAACGGCCGCTGCCTGTGCGGCCTGGGCGACTCAGGCGGTTGGGTCATCGACTCGACGCTGCGCCACTTTCGCGATGAGTACGAGGACCACGCCCTTCGCCACACCTGCAACGTGCCCAAGGCAGAGTCCTCTCCACACCGTGGGGAGGTGGCGCGCAGCGCCGGAGGGGCTCGTGCCTGAAGTCAACCTGACCGCGCCCGCCGAGTCCTCCCCACATCGTGGGGAGGTGGCGCGCAGCGCCGGAGGGGCTGGTGCCTGAAGTCAACCTGACCATCGACGGCCACAAGCTCACCGCACCAGCAGAGTCCTCCCCACATCGTGGGGAGGTGGCGCGCAGCGCCGGAGGGGCTGGTGCCTGAAGTCAACCTGACCATCGACGGCCACAAGCTCACCGCACCCGCCGGGACGCTGCTGGTCGAGGCGGCCAAGACCATCGGCATCGAGATCCCGGTCTTCTGCTACCACCACAAGCTCGACACGGTCGGCGCGTGCCGCATGTGCCTGGTCGAGATGTCGCCCGGACCGCCGCGCCCCCAGACCGCATGCACCACGCCGGTCGCGGAGGGGATGGTCGTCAAGACGCTGAGCGCGATGGCGGTGCAGGCGCGCGCGGACATCCTCGAGTTCGAGCTCGCCAATCACCCGCTCGACTGCCC
>DASZJK010000371.1:0-1865 GCA_035948155.1 Candidatus Dormiibacterota bacterium | reverse complement strand
TATCAGACATTCCCGCGCGCCAAAAGCCCGGATAGTCCGGACTATCCGAAATTCCGGAGGGTCTAACTAGTAGAGAGGAAGACGTTCTTCAGCTCGGTGTAGTGGTCGAGCGCGTTGGGTCCCAGCTCGCGGCCGATGCCCGACTGCTTGAAGCCTCCGAACGGCGTCGTGACCCGGACGGAGGTGTTCGAGTTGATCGAGATCGTCCCTGTCTCCAGAGCGCGCGCGACGCGCATCGCCCGGGACGCGCTGGTCGTCCAGACGGATCCCGACAGCCCGTAGATGGTGTCGTTCGCGATCGCGATGGCTTCGGCCTCGTCCTGGAACGGAATGACGGCCACGATCGGCCCGAAGATCTCCTCGCGCGCAGCGCGATCTGAGGGCGAGACCGGAGAAAGCACAGTCGGCGCAAACCAGAATCCGGGGCCGCTCGGCGCGTGGCCGCGGATGGCCACGTGCGCCCCGTCCTCCAAGTATGTCGAGACCTTGGCCCGCTGGTCGGCGGAGATGAGCGGGCCCATCTCGGTCTTGTCGTCGAGCGGGTCGCCGACGCGCAGCGCCTGGACCGATCTCTCCATCGCCTGCATGAACCTATCGACCGCCGGCCGCTCGACCAGGATGCGCGAGCGCGCGCAGCAGTCCTGGCCTGCGTTGCCGAACACAGCGAGCGGCGCTGAGGATGCGGCCTTCTCGATGTCCGCGTCGGCGAAGACGATGTTGGCCGACTTTCCTCCGAGCTCGAGCGTGACGCGCTTGATCGACTCGGCGGCCAGCGCACCGATGCGACGTCCAACCTCGGTCGAACCGGTGAAGGCGATCTTCGCCACGTCCGGGTGCTCAACAATCCGCTCTCCGACTGTCCGGCCGGCGCCCACGACCACGTTCAAGACTCCTTCTGGTATGCCGGCCTGGAGCGCGAGCTTTTCGAGCTCGATCGCGGTCAAGGGCGTCAGCGCCGCAGGCTTCAACACGATCGTGTTGCCCGCGGCGAGTGCCGGTCCGACCTTCCACGAGGTGATGGCGATCGGGAAGTTCCAGGGCACGATCAGGCCAACGACGCCGAGCGGCTCGCGGAACGTCATGTCGACGCCGCCCGCGACTGGGATTGTGTTGCCCAGCAGTCGCTCCGGCGCACCGGCGTAATAGTTGAAGACATCGACGACCATCCCCACCTCGCCGCGCGCGTCGGAGATCGGCTTGCCGACGTTGCGCGCCTCGAGCTGTGCCAGTCGTTCGCCGTTGGACTCGACCGTCGAGGCGAAGCGCCGCATAAGCATCCCCCGGTCGTGAGGCGTCACTGCGCGCCACGCGGGGAAGGCGGCCCTCGCCCGCGCGACCGCCCTGTCGGCTTCGTCTACGCCGGCTTCGGGAATGTCAGCCAGTACCTTTTCGGTGGCGGGCTCGATGACTTTCAAGCAGGCAAAACAATACTCACACCGGAATCCAAGCTGGTTTTGAGGTTGGCTGCCGATGATCCGGCGTATGGACAGAACCCGCGTCATCCTGTTCGCATCCGTCGTGACCGCCGCGCTGGTCGTCGGCGGCCTGGTCGGCGCCGCCGCGGCGCGCGGCAATCTATCTGCGGGCGCGACGCCCCTCGCCGTCCTCGCCGCATCGTCGCCGAGCCCGACGTTCAAGTCGAACGAGATCGCGACGCACGAGGCAGGGGAAAGCGCTTCGCAGGAAACGGCCGAGAACAACGGCACGTTCCACCCGGGCGGTCCTGGCGGTCCCGGCCCGAACGGGCAGTCAAACGAGTCGGCGACGCACGAGGCCGGCGAGTCGGCCTCCCGGGAGGCGGCCGAGAAGACCTGATCGCCAGCCGCTAATGTCGGCGGTGTGGCGGAGCGGGTCAAGGTCTACTT
>DASZJK010000370.1:0-4792 GCA_035948155.1 Candidatus Dormiibacterota bacterium | reverse complement strand
TCACATCGGCAGATGCCAAACTGTCCGCGCGACCTCTTGTGCTTGCACAAACGATCTAGTGCGGGGGGTTTTCGCGGGGAAAATAGTAAATCCCGGTAAAACCATCGTTTGGGAGAATTACCGATTGCGCCGGCATCCGCCGCCGCGCCGTCTTCGGTGGCTCTCCCCGCCGACCTCCTCCCGCTCGCATGAGGGGTTTCGCACGCCAGCACCGCATTGAGTGCGCGTCGGCTACCAATGGTTCGCGTGCTTCACCGTGATCTTACCAAGTTTAACTCCAGTTTACTCGGACGTCCTGCGATCCGCCCTATGTTAATGGAGCTGGCAGTCTATCCTGGAGGCCACGGATGTGAACGCGATCGTGCAGATCGCGCTCAGGCGGCCATACACCTTTGTGGTGTTGGCGATCCTGATCCTGCTCTTCGGAGCGATGTCGGCGCTGCGGACGCCGACCGACATCTTCCCGCCGATCAAGATCCCAGTGATCGCCGCCGTCTGGACCTACACCGGTCTATCCCCGTCCGATATGTCGGGCCGAATTATCTACTACTACGAGCGGACGCTCACGACCACGGTGAGCAATATTGAGCACATCGAGAGCCAATCGTACTACGGCAGCGGGGTCGTAAAGATATTCTTTCAGCCGGGCACCGACATCGCCGCAGCGCAGGCGCAGGTGACGGCATCGTCGCAGACGGTGATTAAGCAGCTGCCCGCCGGTGCGACACCGCCCAACATCTTGGTGTTCGATGCGTCATCCGTCCCGGTGCTAGACCTGCAGGTGGCCGCGGACAACATGACGCCGTCGCAGGTGTACGATCTCGCCTCCAACTACATCCGCCCGGCGCTGATCACGGTACCCGGCGTGGCGATCCCGGCGCCCTATGGCGGCACCGCCTCGGACGTGGAGGTCGACCTCGACCAATCACAGCTGCTGGCACACGGGCTGACGGCGCAGGACGTGGGCAACGCGCTGGCACAACAGAACATCGTGCTGCCGGCCGGGGACCAGAAGATCGGGCCGATCGACTACATGGTCACCACCAACTCGACGCCGCTGAACATCGACACCTTCAACGATCTGCCGATCAAGCAGGTCGGCAACGCCACGGTGTATCTGCGGGATGTGGCCTACGTCCACGAGGGCGGCCCGCCGCAGCAGAACGTCGTGGTGGTGAAGGGGCAGCAGGCCGTCCTGATCGAGATCCTGAAGACCGGCGACGCGTCCACGCTGGCCGTGGTCGCCGGGGTCCGGGCGAAGCTGCCGGCGCTGATCAAGACGCTGCCAAAAGGCGTCACGATCACCCCGCTCAACGACGTATCGAGCTTCGTGCGCGCCTCCATCGCGGACGTGGTGCAGGAGATGGCGGCCGCGGCCGTGCTGGCGGGGCTAGCCGTCCTGCTGTTCGTTGGCAGCTGGCGCTCCACCCTCATCGTGGCCGCCTCCATCCCGCTGTCGATCCTGTCGTCGATCATCGCGCTCTCGGCCCTGGGCCAGACCATCAACGTGATGACCCTCGGCGGCCTGGCGCTCGCCGTCGGCATCCTGGTGGACGACGCGACGGTGATGATCGAGAACATCAACACTCACCTGGAGATGGCGGAGCACGGCGGCGGCCCCGTCGACCTCAAGGCTGCGATCATCGAGGCGTCCAACCAGATCGTGGTGCCGACCTTTGTCTCTACCACCTGCATCTGCATCGTATGGCTGCCGCTGCTCCAGCTTGGCGGCGTCGCCGGTTACCTCTTCCTGCCGCTGGCCGAGGCGGTGATCTTCGCGATGATCGCCTCCTTCATCCTGTCGCGCACGCTCACTCCGACCATGGCGGCCTATCTGCTCCGCGGTCAGGTGGCGGCGCTGCAAGTCGGGCGCGCCAGCACAAAGCACCCCGGCATCTTGACCCGCTTTCAGCACGGGTTCGAGGCCCGGTTCGAGCGCTTCCGCGACGGCTATCGCGGCGTGCTCGGACGGCTGGCAGCCCGGCGCCGCCTGTTCGCCTCGCTCTACTTCCTGGCCGCACTCGCCTCGCTCGGCCTGCTGGTCTTCGTCGGGCAGGACTTCTTTCCCAGCATCAAGTCGGGCGAGATCGCCCTGCACGCGCGCTTCCAGTCCGGCACCCGCATCGAGGACTCGGCCAAGCTCGGCGTGCTCGTGGAGCAGCAGGTGCGCGACCTGCTGCCCGGCCACGTGACGAACACCCTGATCAATTGCGGGTTGCCGATCAGCGGCATCAACCAGGCCTACAGCACCAGCGGTACAGTCGGCTCGCAGGATTGCGACCTGACGATCAGCCTCGACAACCAGGCCTCGCCAGTCGCCAGCTACCGCGAAACGCTGCGCGCCGGGCTCGTGCAGCGTTTCCCCGGGACCCAGTTCAGCTTCCTGCCCGGCGACATCACGGCGCAGATCCTGAACTTTGGGCTGCCCTCGCCGATCGACGTGCAGGTCAGCGGACGGGACCTGGAGCAGAACTTCGCCTACGCCACGGAAATGGCGGCGCAGATCAGGAAAATCGCGGGCACGGCCGACGTGCGGATACAGCAGATCATGGACCAGCCCACCCTGCGCCTGGTCTCGAACCGCAGCTTCGGCCTCGGCATAGGACTGACAGAATCGTTGATCGCCGACAACGTACTCGCGACGCTTTCGGGCAGCGGCCAGACCGCGCCGACCTACTGGCTGGACACGAAGACCGGGGTCGCCCATCTCGTGAACATCCAGACGCCGCAGGCACAGCTGGAGAGCATCAATGCGCTGCAAACCATCCCGGTCAGCGATAGCGGCAAGGGGGCCGGCGCCATCCCAGATATCGTCGGCGGCCTGGCCGCGATCAACACCACGGCGATTCCCGGCGTGGTCTCGCACGACGCGATCATGCCGGTGATCGACATCTACGCCAACGTGGAAGGCCGCGACCTCGGCGCCGTCAGCCGGGCTGTCCAGGGCGTCATCGGCGGGATGCAGTCCAAGCTGCCGCACAGCGCCAGCGTCTCGCTGCTGGGCCAGGCCCCGACCATGGACTCGGCCTACGGACAGCTGCTCACGGGCCTGGCTCTGTCGATCGTGCTGGTGTTCCTGGTGATCGTCGTCAACTTCCAGTCCTGGCTGGACCCGTTCGTCGTCGTCTGCGCGCTGCCCGCGGCCCTCGCGGGAGTGACGTGGAGCCTGTTCCTGACCGGGACCACGCTCTCGGTCCCGGCGCTGACCGGCGCCATCATGTGCATGGGCACGGCGACGGCCAACACGGTGCTGGTGGTGGACTTCGCCCGCGCCCAACTCACTGAGCATGGCGACGCGGTCGCGGCCGCGCTTGAGGCCGGGCATGCACGCATCCGGCCCGTGCTGATGACGGCGTTGGCCATGATCCTCGGCATGATCCCGATGTCGCTCAGCAACACGCAAAACGCGTCGCTCGGCCGGGCCGTGATCGGCGGCCTGATCGTCGCCACCGTCACCACCCTGGTGTTCGTGCCGTGCGTGTTCGCTATCGTCCACGGCGGCGGGAAGGGCCGCCCGCAAGCGCAAACAAGGAGCCCGGCGTGAGCGGACCCAGACGGAGCGGGCGCGGCTGGATGGTGGCAGGCGCCGGACTGCTGGTGGCGCTCGGCCTGGCCGGCTACGGCATCCGGTCCCGCAGTTCCAAGGTGCAGGCCATGCAGCAGACGGCCGACCAGGCCGCGATCCCTACCGTGCAGGTAATATCCGCCAAGTCCGGCCCGGCGCAGCTGAGCCTCACCTTGCCCGGCGACGTCGCCGGCTGGAACGAGGCGCCGATCTATGCGCAGGTCAGCGGCTACGTCAAGCACTGGTACAAGGATTACGGCGCCCACGTGAAAGCGGGCGAGCTGCTCGCCGACATCTCGGCCCCTGGGCTGGACGCCGAGTACGCGCAGAGCAAGGCCCAGCTTGACACGGCGGTAGCGGAGTACAAGCTCGCGCAAGTCACGGCCGAGAGATACAGCGCGTTGCAGAACACGCCCGCGGTGTCACAGCAGCAGGTCGATGACAAGACGTACGCAGCCGAAACTAATCGGGCCGAAGTAGCGGCCGCCAAGCAGGAGGTGGACCGCTATCAGGCGATGATCGGCTTCGAGCGGGTCGTCGCCCCGTTCGACGGCGTGGTCATAGCCCGCCGGGTCAATATCGGCGACTACGTCACCAGCGCCGGCGGAGACGCATCCGCCATTGGATCGGCTACCCCGCTGTTCCGCGTGGCCGACGTGTCCAAGCTGCGGATCTTCGTGGCCGTGCCGCAGAACATGGGCGCGGTGCTCAAGCCCGGCATCAAGGCGACGCTGACCCTGCCGGACGAGCCGGGCAAACCGATCTCGGCGGATTTCCTGACCATGGCGGGGGCCGTGACCGCCGCAACCCGCACGATCGTGACCGAGTTCGTGGTGGATGGAGAGCAGTCGTCGCTTTTACCGGGCACCTTCGTCAACGTTCAGCTCACCACCCCGAGCGACCAGAAAATCCTGACCGTGCCGTCGCAGGCGCTGCTGTTCCGTTCGGAGGGGATGCAGGTGGCGACGCTGAACGACGGGCAGCACGTGCACCTGCAGGACGTCTCGATCGGCCGAAATCTCGGCCTCGAGACGCAGGTGACGGCTGGGCTCGCCGTAACCGACAAGATCGTCGCCAACCCGTCCCTCGGGCTGCTCGAAGGGCAGCAGGTCAAGGTCGTGCAGCCGGTGCAGGGTTATGGGTCGAGCGGCAACACCCCAGACGCGCGATGATCGTCGTCTCCCAGGGGTGGACGATGCCTGTGTCCGAGCGCCGCGAAACCGTTCA
>DASZJK010000369.1:0-2609 GCA_035948155.1 Candidatus Dormiibacterota bacterium | reverse complement strand
ACCATGCTGAGCGCGCGGGCGGCCTCCTCAGGAAACGGATAGTGCGGGATGCGCACGCCGTCCGACTCGACCACCTTCGGCGCTGCCTGCTTCGACATGAACACGCTTAGAACCGGCAGCGCACGCGGGAGTGCACGCGTTGCGCGGTGGATAGCCCGCACGACCTCGGTGCCCTTCGTGATCAGCGGGGGAGTGAAGATGACGATGATCGCGTCAATCTCGTCGCAGCCGCCGAGGATGGAGATCGCGCGCTCGTAATCCTTGCCGGTCGCCGCCGCCAGCACGTCGACGGGATTCCCGGTTGCGCCTGCTGCCGGCATGAATTCGGCCAGCTCCTTGCGGATCCCCTCTGGCAGCGCCGGTACGACAAGGCCGTTGGCCTCACACGCGTCGGCGCACAGGATGGCCGGGCCGCCGGCGTTGGTCAAAATCGCAACGCGATTTCCGGTCGGAAGGGGTTGGCTTCCTACCAGCAGTGCAGCGTCAAAGAGCTCCGCAAGTGTGTCGGTCCGAATGACGCCCGCCTGCTGGAAGAGCGCGTCGACCGTGATATCCGAGGCCGACAGCAGAGCGCCCGTGTGGGATGAGGTGGCCCGGTTTCCCGCCTGGGTGCGCCCACCCTTCACGGCCAGGATCGGCTTGGATCGGCTGACCCGGCGGGCCACGCGCGCGAACCTGCGCGGGTTCCCGAACGACTCGAGGTAAAGCATGATCACGCCCGTCTGGCGGTCGCTCTCCCAGTACTGGATGAAGTCGTTGCCGGAAAGGTCGGCCTTGTTGCCGACTGAAACGAAAGACGAGATGCCCGAGCCAAGCGCCTGCGTCCGCGCCAACACCGCGAGGCCGAGTCCGCCGCTCTGCGACAAGAAACCGATTCGCCCGCGAATCGGTCGGTCGGGAGCGAAGGTCGCGTCAAGGCTTACATCGGGTGCGGTGTTGATCACTCCCATGCAGTTGGGTCCGACCAGGCGCATGCCCGCCTGCCGGCAGATGTCGACGAGCTCACGCTGAAGATCCACCCCTTCAGGGCCGACCTCGCCAAACCCGGCCGAGATGACGACAAGGCCGCGCACCCGTTTTTCGGCGCACTCGCGCGCAACCTTGGAAACAACCGCCGCAGGCACAGTTAGCACCGCGAGTTCGACGTCCCCGGGGATCGCAAGGACCGAGGGAAACGCACGGATGCCTTCGATCTCCGTCGCTGATGGATTCACCGGATAGAGAGGCCCGCGGTACCCGTAGGCGATGAGGTTCTGAACGACCGCGGCGCCGATGCTTCCAGGCTGACGCGACGCGCCGATGACCGCAACCCCTTGCGGCGCGAGCACGTGAGTCACGGCTGCCACCGCCGCGGTGCGCTCGCGGTCCTCGAACTGGCGGATGCCATCCAGGCTGATCTTGGTGGGGAGCTCCGCGTGCACCTCGCCTGGCTCAGAACGCGCACGCACCGGGAATCCGCTCTCGCGGAGCATCTGAAGCATTCGGTAGTTTTCGGGCAGGACCACCGCCTCGAACATGTCGAACCCGGCCGCGGTGGCCGCTTCGGCGAGCTGGCCCAGCAGGATCGTGCCCAGGCCCCGGCCCTGGTAGGCGTCCGCCACGGCCAGAGCCATCTCGGCCGTTCGCGGCCCGATGGCGACGTACATCGCGTGGCCGACGATCTGCGGTTTCACTCCCGCGACCGCGACGAGGCCATAGCGGGTCGTGTAGTCGACGTCCACCATCGTCTGAATTGATGAGTCGGCGTTGGCGACCGCGGCGAAAAAGCGGAAGACTCGGGACTCGAGCGACAGATCCGTGAAGAAGCGCGCGAGGTCGGTGGCATCCTCCGCGCGAACCGGCCTGATCGTGAGCGTCGAGCCGTCGCGGAGGACGATCGTCGCCTCTCGACGGGCTGGGTAAGTCGCCGTCACCCGGTCAGCATGCCTATTTCTCGCGATGGCTGCTTCAGGGCAAGCGAGCCGATCAGACCGCTGGCTTATGGCGCCCTCCGGGACGTCGCCAGCACGAGAAGTAGCTTCAACCTCTAGGCGTTCTTCAAGGGTGGGGTTAGAAGCGCCGACGCGCCGATGGACTCAAGCAACGCTTGCGTCTCAGGAGCAGGACGCATCCCAAGCTCTATCGCGAGCAACCGGCTGAGGCGCTCGTACGCGCGGAGCGCTTCTGCGGGGTTACCCGCGAGCTTGTGGATCTGCATTAAGCGCCGGTATCCGGCGTCGCGATATGGCTCGAGCGAGACTGCTTCCTCGGCAGCTCGTAGGGCGAGCTGCGGCTCGCGATTCCAGCAATGGATCTCTGCGAGGCAGTCCAGCGCACGGAGTCTTGCCACCAAATGGGACTGGCGGATCTCGTCGATCCATGATCCGTCGTCCCCAGGCAAGAAACGCCGACGCAATATGGCGCACGCAACTACTGCAGGTCCGTAGGCCCTCTTATGCGATCCAGACCGAAGTGCCGCTTCGGCGGCATGGACTGCTTCAATGGCTGCCTCAGTGTCGATCCACGAATCAGCTGGCAGGTGAAGCTGGTAGCAGCGGTCAGCTGCGGTCAATGCGTACCGGCCGAGCCCAGCGCCTGCCAGAACTGCCCGCAGCTTGCTCACCAGCGCA
>DASZJK010000368.1:0-7311 GCA_035948155.1 Candidatus Dormiibacterota bacterium | reverse complement strand
GCTCGCGAGCCGTCGATGGCAATCGCCGCCATGCCGATGACGATCGTGAGCACGAGCGCGATCAGCACGATCGCCTGGCCTTTCTGGCTCCCCATCAGTACTCGGTCCGGTACACAGCGGCGGCTGTGATCACGACGTGGTTGGCGGTCGCCTGCGCGACGACCGGGGTGATCAGCACGAGGTTGAAGCGGATCGTCACCTGCAGCTGCTGGTTGCCCGATGCGGGATTGACAGCGCTGCACGAACCGGCAGCCGCTGCCGCGTTCTCGCCGCCGGGCGCGTTCGGCGGCGGGGCCGTCTCGGCGGTGGAGGGCGGACTCGGTTCCGTGATGTAGACCCAGGCAGAGTTGGCCGGCGGCGTGGATCCCGTCACCGGGCCCTGGGGGCAGGGCGCCGAGACCGGCGCCCCGACCATCTGGCCGGTCACGGTGTTGATGACGTCGGTGTCGGTCGGCAGCTGGTTGGAGGCGCGGACCGCTGTGCGTGCGCCTTCGCGCGCCGCATGGTTGAGTGTGTCGTAGTAGAAGACGGCCCGCCCCACGTCGAGCGCACCGAACGTCAGAAGCAGCAGCACCGGCGAGACCAGGGCGAACTCGATCAGAGCTTGGGACCTCTGACTCTTCACGAACCCTGAACCGTCATGTGCTGGTTGACCGCGACCTGGAAGACGCCGAACTGCGACTTGACGAGTGGGGTCAGGGGCCCGTACGTGTAAAGCACGATCACGTTGACGTCCAGCTGCCCCATGTTCGTGGCGGGCGACGTGTAGTCGAGGCCGGGCGTGTTGTTGTAGCAGATGTAGAGCCAGGGCTGGTTGGCGGTCGGCGGGTAAGCCGACGAAGCGTAAGGCGGGTTGTGCGACCCGTTGCCGTCGGTCGGGTTGGGGCAGGTGGTACTCGGGTTCTTCAGGACCGAGGCCGGCAGCGAGATCGTGGCCAGCTCGCCGTCGACGGTGGCCTTGATCGAGGCGTCGTACAGGTAGGGGTGCGACAGGGTCGGAGCGTCGAACCAGACGGCGTGCCTCGCACCCTCCCGGGCGGAGTTGGAAAGGGACTCCTGGACATAGATCGAGCGGCCGATGTCGACGAGCCCACCGACCAGCAAAAGGAGCACCACCGAGGACGCGGCGAACTCGACCAGGGACTGTCCGGACTGGTGCGAATGTACCGTTTTGACTGTCAACTTAAGGGGGCTCGGCACCGGCATATCTTGCCTATGATTGGTCGGCCTTGCGGACGTTTAGCGCAATTACTTCGCGCCGGCCATTCACCTTTCTCGGCATCGTCCTTGCGCTGCTCGTGATCGTCGCTTTCGTCCTCGTGGCACTCAACGCAAGCGCGGGCAATGCGAGTCCCCAGGAGACCGTGGTGGTCGCCGCCAAGGACCTGCAGCCCCGCATCCCGATCGGCGCGAGCGACCTCGTGACTCGCACCCTGAACGTGCCGAGCAACTACCCGAAGGTCTACTTCAGCAATGTCAACGAGGTCGCCGGCATGGTGCCCCTGGTGACCATCACGAGCGGCCAGGTCGTCGCCTCCAACGACGTCGCCAAGCCCAACCAGGCGCTCGGCGCACAGGCTGAGTACCTGGCAATCCCCCAGGGCTACGTGGCCCTGACGATCCCGACGAGCGAGCAGCAGGGCGTCGCCGACTACATCCAGCCCGACGACTACATCTCGGTGATCGCAACCGTCACGAGCAACGGGAAGGTGGCGTCGAAGACGATCTTCACCCAGCTGCACGTGATCAAGGTGGGAACGGCCTCCACCACCGGCAACACGAGCGCCAGCAGCCTCACGGTGGTGGTGACGGAGTGCGAGGCCGAGGTCATCACCTGGTTTCTCACCTACGCGTCACTCAAATACACGCTCGAGTCGTACCACGACTACGCGCCTGGCGCCCAGAACCCAGACCCGAAGTGTCCCAGCGTGAACGACGCCAAGGGAGTCACGCTGCAGGTCATCCAGGCCAACTACCCCGGCCTCTTCTAGATGAACCTTCCGGCGCCGGTGGTCGTTGCCGTTCCCATGGCCGCGGCCGTCTTCGTGTTCTTCTGGGCCCTGGAGGGAGTCCGCAAGGACATCGTGCGTTCGCAACCGCCTGGCGTCCAGCCGCCGCGCGCGACTCCGCGAGAGCTCGTCGATCGGTTGCTGAAGCCGGCCGCCGAGAACCTGAGCCAGCGGCGGAAGAAAGAGGGCAAGCCGACCATCACGGAGGACCTCGCGCGCGCTGGCTTGAACATCACGGCCCCGGAGTACCTGCTGATCAGGCTTGGCGTGGTCGGGCTTGGCGCGCTGATCGGGCTGTTCCGTTTTGGTTTCTCCGTCGGCCCGCTGATCCTCGGCGCGGTGGGCTACGTCATCCCGCCTCTCGTCGTCGCCTACCTGCAGCGGCGCAGGCAGACGCAGTTCAACGACCAGCTCGCGAGCATGCTCCAGCTCCTGTCGAACTCCCTGAAGACCGGCTACGCGGTCGATCGCGCGCTCGAGACAGTGGCCACAAAATCGCAGCCGCCGGTGTCGACTGAGTTCGAGCGGGTCGCCACGGAGATCACGCTCGGAACGTCGATCGAAGACGCGCTCAGCTCACTGCTTTTGCGCATCGACAGCCCCGACCTCGAGTTCATCGTGACCGCGATCCTGCTCCACATCCGAGTGGGCGGCAACCTCGCCGAGGTGCTCGACAACATCAGCGACACGCTTCGCGACCGCCTCCAGACCAAGCGCGACATGAGCGTGCTGACCGCCCAGTCGCGCGCGTCGGCGAGCATCATCACCGGCCTGCCGATCCTGCTCGCCCTCGGCCTGTACGTATTCGTGCCCGGCTACTACGCGCCGATGACGAGCACCTGGGTCGGTTACGTCCTGCTGGCATTTGCCGGCTTCATGATCGTGATCGGCAACCTGCTCATCCGGCGCATGACGTCGCTGGAGTCGTAACGGATGTTCACCATCGCGCTGGTTGCGGGCGTCATCTGCGGCGCGATCATCTTTGCCTACTTCATCGCGATCGACCAGCTGCGTGCGACCGCGGCGGCCAATGGCGGCGTTCTGGCGCGCGGCCCGCGGCAGACATTCGTGAAACAACTGGAGACGTTTCTCCGGCCGGTGTCGCGCATGCCGGCGGGGACGGCCCTCCAGATCCGTCACAAGCTCAGCCAGGCAGGCAACCCCGTGGGCCTCACACCAGCGGGCTTCCAGGCGGTGCGGTACAGCAGCGCCGCGCTGATGGCGGTGGTGGGGCTGGCGTTGGGGCTGGTCGTGCCGCTGGGGATGCCGTTGTTCGTCGAGGTACCGCTCGCGGGCGCGATCTTTGCGATCGCCGGCTTCCTGCTGCCAGGGCTGTGGCTCGAGCAGCGCATCGGCCAACGCCGCCGGGAGATCCAGCGGTCGCTCGCCGAGGCGACCGACCTGCTGACCCTGGTGGTTGAGTCAGGGATGAGTCTCGACGAAGGGTTGCTCAGCATCACCGAGCGATTCCACAACGCGCTGGGCGACGAGATCGGCAAGGTGCTCCGCGAGATCCGGCTCGGCCGCCCGCGCATGGCCGCGCTCGAGCATATGGCGGACACCGCGGGCGTTCCCGACCTCCATCACCTCGTCGAGTCGATCGTCCAGTCGGATCAGATGGGTGTCCCGATCGCGCGCCTCCTGCGTGTGCAGGCGACGGAGATGCGCCGCCGCCAACGCCAGGGAGCGCAGGAGCGCGCGGCTCAGGCGTCTTCGCGAATGGTCTTTCCTATGGTCGGTTGTATCTTTCCGGTCTTGTGGATCGTCCTCCTCGGGCCGGCCATCATCCAGGTCCTCAAGTCCCTTCATTGATGCTCGTGAACAGTCGCAGCTCACAACGCGGTCAACATCAGTCGTTCAGCGATCTCGACAAGCCGCTGTACACGATCAGCGTGGCGGCCGAGATCCTGGAAACGCACCCACGCACGCTGATGCTCTACGAAGACGCGCAGCTCATCGAGCCGCACCGCACCACGACCAATCGGCGTCGCTACTCACAGCGCGACATCAGCAAGGTGCAGGTCATACAGCACCTCACGCGCGAGAAGGGGGTCACGCTCGCCGGCGTGCGCCACATCCTCAGCCTGTTCGACGTGATGAAGAAGCATCGCGTCGAGCCGCCCGCAGAGCTGAGGGAGATCTTCGACCGCTACGCGCAGCTGATCTGACTCTTTCGGATAGTCCGGACTATCCGTCGTTTTCGCGCTGCGATTACGCGGTTGGTCCGGACCATCCGTGCTTTGCGCTCTAAGCGCTGGCCGCTTTGCGCCGCCGCCTGGCCGCCGGCGCCCACAGGCTCTCCAGGTCGTAGTAGGACCGCTCGCCCGGAAGGAACACGTGCGCGAGGACGGAATCGAAGTCGAGCAGGATCCATCCCGCGTCGTCGTAGCCGTCGATCGCCAGCGGCCGGCGGTCCTTCGCTCTGGCGGCCTCCACCATCCCGTCGGCGATGGCTCGCACCTGGCGGTCGGTCTCACCCTCGGTGATCACGAAGTAGTCGGCCACGGACGTCTGGTCGCGAACGTCGATGATCACCGGGTCCCAGGCCTTCTTCTCGGTTGCCGCGCTCCGCAGCAATCGCGCGAGCTGGAGGGGCGTGAGCCGCCTTGTCCGTTCCGCAGCCAACCTAACGATTATCCCCATAGAGCCGGTGCTCGGCGATGTACCGCTCCACGGCCGGCGGCAGGCAGTCGCCCACCGGCTCACCTTTCGCGAGCGACTCGCGAAGCGCGCTTCCTGAGATGTCCGGGGTCCCGCCGAGGCACAGCACGGTGCGCTCAGGATCCAGCCCTGCAGCCCTGAGGTCGGCGTCGGTCGGCGCCCGCATCCCCGGCCGGCCGATCACGACGACCGAGGCGTCCGCGCGAACCCGATCGGGTTCGTGCCAGGTCGAGAACAGCCGGGCCGCGTCCCAGCCGAGGATCAGGAACAGCTCGTCTTGAGGGAAGGCGCGCTTCAGCTCGCGGACCGTGTCCGACGTGAACGACTTGCCGCCGCGTCGAACTTCCAGGTCGCTCACCTCGAACCTCTTCTCGTCGCCGACGGCGAGCCGAGACATCTCCAGGCGATGCGTCGCATCGGCCTCAGCGGGGGCTCGATGCGGCGGCGTCGCGCTCGGGATGAACAGCACTCGGTCGAGACGCGCGCAGTCCATCGCGACGCGCGCGGCGGCGATGTGACCGACGTGTATCGGGTCGAAAGTTCCGCCGAGCAATCCAATCCTCACGGCTGGTACTCGAACTCCGCCGCCGCGATCCGCACCGTGTCGCCTGGCTTGACCCCGGCCGACTCGAGCGCGCGGTTCACCCCGAGGCGATCGAGCTCCGACTGAAAGCGCGCAAGGCCTCCCTCCGTTTCGAGGTCCAGGCGCTCCAGGAGCCTCTCGACGGGCTCGCCATGGACGACGAACGCTCCCCCTTTCTTCTCCACCGACAGCTGCGTGCCGCGAGGGCGCAGCTTCTTCACACCTGCCGCCGCTGGAAGCTGTGGCGCCGGCGCCGACGCGACGAGCGACGCGATGGCGTCCGCGAGCTCGGGCACGCCCTCCCCGGTCATCGCGGAGATGAAGAACAGATCACGGCGCCGCGTGCGCGAGCGAAGCCGTCGCACGGGCTCGAGGTCAACTTTGTTCAAGACCACCACGTGCGGCCGCTCCGCAAGCGAAGGCGAAAACTGCGTGACCTCCTTGCGGACGATCTCGAGGTCCTTCCACGGATCGGGCGCGGCGCCGTCGAGCACGTAGACGACCGCCTTCGTCCTCTCGATGTGCCGGAGGAACCTCTGACCCAGGCCCGCGCCCTGGGCCGCGCCCTCGATCAACCCGGGGATGTCTGCGATCACGAAGCGCACATCGCTCACCTCCGCGACCCCAAGCTCCGGGTCCAGCGTCGTGAACGGGTAGTCGGCAACCTTGGGACGAGCCGCGGTCAGTGCTCGAAGCAGCGATGACTTGCCCGCGTTGGGTGGACCGACGAGTCCCACGTCGGCGATGAGCTTCAGGTCGAGTGTGAGCTCGCTTGCCTCGCCGCTCAGTCCCTGCTCCGCGTAATCAGGCGCCCGTCGTGTCGAGCTCTTGAAACGGACGTTGCCCCGCCCCCCGATGCCACCCCGCGCGACCACGGCGGAGGCGCCCGGACGATCCAGGTCGGCCACCAGCGCACCATCGGCGTCCAGGGCGATGGTGCCGACCGGAACATCGATCACCAGGTCCGGCGCATTGCGTCCCGTCTTGCGGCTGGCCGCGCCGTCGGCTCCCGCATCCGCGTGCCATCGGCTTCGGCGCCGAAACCGCGAAAGGTCCGTGACCTCGTTGGAAGCGTTAAGGATCACCGAGCCGCCGCGCCCGCCGTCGCCGCCGTCGGGCCCGCCCCGCGGAACGAAGGGCTCGCGTCGAAACGAGGCCGAACCCTTTCCGCCGTGACCGCCGCGCACGCTGATGCGCGCGGAGTCGATGAACTGCCTTGTATCAGCCCTGCTCGTCGGGTTGGATCGTCGCGCGGCGGCGGTCCTTGCCGACGCGCTCGTACTTGACCTCGCCGGGGACAAGCGCGAAGAGCGTGTCGTCGCGACCGAGGCCGACGCCGGTGCCAGGCGCGATCTTGGTGCCGCGCTGGCGGACCAGGATCGTGCCCGCGTTGACGCGCTGGCCGCCGTAGACCTTCACGCCCAGCATCTGCGGGTTCGAGTCGCGGCCGTTGCGCGAGCTGCCTCCACCTTTCTTGTGTGCCATCTACTCCGTTTCCTTCTTGACGCGCCGTCTCGTCTTCTTGGGCGCTTCCTCTTCTTGCGTTTCGACCACGGCCTCAGCCTTGGGCACTGCTTTTGCGCGGACTCGTGTCGTTGGCTTCACCGAGGCTTTCTCTTTGGCCTTCTTTGCGGCCGTGCCCTTGGGCTTCTCTTCCTTCGCCTCTTCCTCTTCCTCGGTCTCGAGTCCGACCCCGCCGACAGCGATGATCTCCAGCGCCGTCAGGTGCGCCCGCCCGCCGTGGTGGACCCGCACGCGCTTTTTGGACTTGTACCGGATGCTCTCGATGCGCGGTCCGCGCCGATGGTCGATCACCTTGGCGTCGACCTCCATGCCTTCGAGCGCGGAGCCGACCTTCACCCCACTGCCGTCGGCGAAAAACACGACGCGCCCGAGCTTGACCGCCGATCCTGCCTCCGCGCTCAAGCGGTCGACCAGGATGCGGTCCCCCGGGGCAACTCGGTACTGCTTGCCGCCGCTTACGACGACAGCCGACAGCGAAGAATCAGGCTTGGGCACGGCGACGAATTGTACGAGAGTCCTCCCCATCCATGGGGA
>DASZJK010000367.1:0-3712 GCA_035948155.1 Candidatus Dormiibacterota bacterium | reverse complement strand
GAGGCGCACAAGGCGGCGGTCACCGGGGACACGGTTGGCGACCCCAACAAGGACACCGCCGGACCGGCCATCAACCCGATGATCAAGGTCGTCAACATCATCGCGATCCTCATCGCGGCCTCGGTCTCGGCGCACTACCTGATCCACTAGCGGCCGGGCCTCCAACCGCGGACTAAACTCCACCGATGAGGTGGACGACTACCAGAAGGAGATCGCCGACCTCGAAACACAGGTCGAGCAGCTGGTCGAGGAGGAGGGCGACGCCAAGACCATCGCCGAGCTGAGCATGCAGCTCGAGATCCTGAAGGCGATCTACACCCGCGCGACCGACCTGTACCAGCGCGGCCACCAGGACGAGGGACTGCGCTACGGCCTGCGCATCCAGGGCTACGGAGACTGGACGCTCGACAACGTGTATGCGTTCGTCTACGAACGATCGGTCGAGATCGAGCCGAACGCGCACAGCGCGTTCGTGGGTGGCATCAGGTCGGCGGACTTCGCCCTGATGCTGAACTCTTAGGAGAAGAGATGGAAACGCCACTGACACCCCTGGAGTTCGGCCGCCGCGCCCGCAAGCTCTATGGCGGCCGCGAAGGCGTCGTCGATGGCGACCTCCGACTCACGTACGAACAGTTCTTTGCGCGCTGCGACCGATGGTCGTCGGCGCTGCAGGCCATGGGCGTCAAGAGAGGCGACCGCGTCGCCTACATCGCGCCGAACACGCATGAGCAGCTCGAGTCCTTTTACGCCGTGCCCCAGATCGGCGCGGTGCTGGTGCCCATCAACTACCGCCTGACCGCCGAGGACTTCGTCTACATCGCCAACCACTCCGGCGCGTCGGTGCTGTGCGTGCACCCCGATTACGTCGCGGCCATCGACGGCGTGCGTGACGAGCTGCGAGGCGTCAAGCATTTCGTGGTCCTCGGTCAAATTCCCGACGGCAAGAAGGGCTGGCGGGAATACGACGCGGAGCTCGCGAAGGCCTCGCCCTCATTCGAGCGCCCGGAGATCGATGAGAGCGACCTCCTCACGATCAACTACACCAGCGGCACGACCGCCAAGCCGAAGGGCGTGATGATGACGCACCGCAACGCCTACACCAACGTCATGGACACGCTGGTCCACTTCCACATCACGGTCGGCGACCGCTACCTCTGGACGCTGCCGATGTTCCACGCCAACGGCTGGACGTTCGTGTGGATCATCAGCGCCGTCGGCGCAACCCATATCTGCCTGCCCAAGGTCGAGCCGGCCCGCGTCTTCGACCTGATTCGCAAAGAGAAGGTCGGCTGGTTGTGCGCAGCTCCGACGGTTCTGATCGCGCTCGCTAACGCGCCCCGGGAGGTCCGCGGAGATGTGCCCCGGGGTGTGCGCGTGATCACCGCGGGCGCGCCTCCCGCGGCGGCGACGATCGAGCGCCTGGAGGACGAGTTCGGTTGGGAGGTGACGCAGGTCTACGGCCTAACGGAGACGGCGCCGTTCCTCACCATCTGCGAGCCGCGACCAGAGCACCGCGAGATGTCCACCGCGGAGCGCGCCGTCATCAAAGCACGCACCGGCGTCGAGATGATCGGAGCGTGCGAGCTGCGGGTCGTCGATGGCGACGGACGTGATGTCCCGGCCGACAGCCAGACGCTCGGGGAGATCGTTGCGCGCGGCAACGTGATCATGAAGGGCTACTACAACGACCCGGAGGCTACGCAGAAGGTGCTGGGCGACGGGTGGTTCCACACCGGAGACGCCGCGGTGGTGCATCCCGACGGCTACGTCGAGATCCGCGACCGGATCAAGGACGTGATCATCAGCGGCGGCGAGAACATCTCATCGATCGAGGTCGAGGGCGTGCTGCTGCGCCATCCCGCGGTCCAGGAGGCGGCGATCGTCGGGCTGCCGCACGAGAAGTGGGGAGAGGCGCCTTACGCGTACGTGGTCTTGAAGCCCGGGGCCTCGGCGACAGAGGCCGAGCTGATCGCGTTCACGCGCGACCGCCTCGCGCACTTCAAGGCGCCTCACGGCGTCACGTTCGTGCCGGAGCTGCCCAAGACCGCTACGGGGAAGATCCAGAAGTACGTGCTCCGCAAGGGAGCGGCGGCGATCGTCCGCCAGTAGGGCTACGTGCGTCGGGTCCTCAGGGTCATGCCCGCGCGCCCGCATACGGCGATGACCCACAACCACAGCGCAGCCGACGCGGGCATGGCGGTTGGCGGAATGATCGCGAGCACGCCGATCACAACGGCGGCCCACGCCAGCCAGGGTGGAAGCGAGCGCGCGATGACCGCTGCGACCCCCGCGGCGACTAGGAACAGACCGTAGAACGGCACGCTCGCCGCATACGCGTCGCTTGTCAAGTAATGGGCCGCGGCGAGAATGCTCGGATCCGCGCCGTTTCGTCCCGCGTCGAACACGCCGGTCCAGAGTCCGTTGATCAGAAGCGCCGAACCGGTGCAGAGGATCGCGGCGCCGAACGCGACGTCCGCGGGCCACTCCGCGTGACCCGGGCGGCGCAGTTCGCGCGCAAGCCACGCCGCAAAAGGCACGAAGAGGAGGTAGCCCAACGCTTCGATCCAGATGCCGACACCAAACCGCGTGGCGTTGGCCGTTGCTATCCAATGCTTGATCTGAGCGCCGGTGCCGCTCGGATAGCCGTGGATTACAAGACCAACAATGGAAAAGACCACGTAAAGGATCCCGCAAACAGGACCCGCGTAGCTCCACAGCGGATGCTTCACGCGAGAACCATAAACCTGACCGGGTCTGAGACCAGGAGGCGAAGCGGCGATCGTCAGGCAGCAACCCCCGCCGAGACTTTTTCTGCGTCTGCGGCCTAATAAAGGTGGATTGATCGCCGCCCAGACAGCCGTCGACGGTACGGCCCTCGATCAGCCGGCGTTCATGGCATTGGTCGAGCCCGTAATGCCGGCCGCGTTCCGACTGGCGGTGGCGATGCTGCACTCGGACGTAGACGCGGAGGATGCCGTGCAGGAGGCCGTGTACAAGGCGTGGCGCCATCGCGGTCGTTTCCGAAAAGGGTCGCCGATGCAGCCGTGGCTCCTCGCCATCGTCGCCAACGAATGTCGGGCGGCCCGGCGAAGCCGGTGGTGGTCAGTCATGAGATTGCCCGCCGGCAGCCTGCGGGTAGCGGAGGACGCGGCGGATCCTTCGCCGGAGTCCGCGGCGCTGCGTCGCGCGATCAGAGCGCTGCCGCACGACCACCGGCTCGTGGTGGCTCTGCGCTACTACCTTGACCTGCCCTTCGACGAGGTGGCCCAGATTTTGAACATCTCGACCAAGGCCGCGAAGTCGCGGACCTACCGCGCGCTCGAACGGCTGCGGCTAGACCCGGAGGTGGCCGGCGATGAAGACGTCTGACATCCGCGCGCGGGTCCATGCAGCCGTCGGCGAGGCGCGCTATCCAGCCGCACTCTCCGATCGGGTCGCCCGCCGCATCGCCGAGCCGATCCGGCCCAGCCACTCACGCGCCTACGGCCTTGTGGCGGCCGTTCTCGCCGCCCTGCTGGTCGCCACGCTGGTCTTCACACGATTTGGTCTTGGCCCGTTAACGGGCACCGCGCCGGCCACTCCCTTCCACACGAACCAGGTCGTCGGTCCCGTGAACCCAGACACCCGCCTGCCCGACGAGGATCTTCGTGTGGCGGCCGTGAGCGGGCCCCTGGGCCGGCTCGTGACTCCGCTGAACCTCACCGCGGTCAGC
>DASZJK010000366.1:0-6874 GCA_035948155.1 Candidatus Dormiibacterota bacterium | reverse complement strand
GGGAGCTGTGGGACGGCATGTCGCTCATCCGGGCCGGCGGCCATTTCGAGGGCGGCACGGTCCTGCACTGGCCGGCGGGCGCAGACGGCCGAGGCTCCCTGCTCGCGGGAGACATCCTGCAGGTGGCGCAGGACCGGCGCTGGGTGAGCTTCATGTACAGCTTTCCCAACTACGTGCCCCTCTCCGCGGACGAGGTCGACCACGTCGTCGGGGCTGTGGAGCCGTTCGATTTCGACCGCATCTACGGCGCCTGGTGGGACCGCAACGTCATCTCCGGCGCGAAGGAGTCGGTGCGCCGCTCCTCGGAGCGGTACAAGCGCCATCTGGCCGGGTGATAGATTCGGAAGCTCCCATGCTGATCCGCCTCGGGACGCGCGGCTCCATGCTGGCCCTGGCGCAGACCGAGTGGTTCGCCAGGCGCCTGAGCGAGGCCGGCCACGAGGTCGAGCTCGTGCGCATCGTCACGGAGGGCGACGTCCGGCAGGCCGACACGGAGCCGGGCGAGGGCATCTTTGTCACCGCCATCGCGCGGGCGCTGCGGCGCGGCGAGATCGATGCCGCGGTGCACAGCGCCAAGGACGTGCCGCTCGTCGAGGAGCGTGACCTCGTCATCGCGGCGTATCCGGTGCGGGCCGACCCACGCGATGCGTTGGTCACGAAGGATGGAGGCAGCTCGCTGTCGCGCCTGGCCCGGGGCGCGAGCGTCGGCACCGACAGCCCGCGCCGGGCCGGCTTTCTGCGCGCCGCGCGACCGGATCTGCGCGTCGTGCCCCTTCACGGCAACGTGGACACGCGCCTGCACCGCGTCGACAAGCACGAGGTCGACGCGATCGTGATCGCTGCGGCGGGGCTCGACCGTCTGGCCAAAGGCGGGCGGATCGATCAGCGCATCGACGCGCACGTGATCCCGCCCGCGCCGGCCCAGGGCGCGCTCGCGATCCAGGCGCGCAGCGAGGAAGGCCTTCTGCTCGAGGAGCTGCGCCTGTACGACCACGCGGACGTGAGGCTGGCGGTCGAGGCGGAGCGGCGCGTCCTGCACGCGACCGGAGGGAGCTGCCGGGCGCCCGTGGGCGCGCTCGCGACCGTCGAGGACGACGAGTTCACGATGATCGTCGGCGGCGTGAACAGCGACGGCTCCGGGGTTCGGATCGACACCGTGCGCGGAAAGCGCGCCGATGCAATGCGGCTTGCCGACGAGGCTGGCCGCAACCTCGCCGGCGCGGTGGCTCTCCGATGAAGACGGTCCTGCTGACGCGCCCGGCCGGCGAGAAGGACCCGCTGGTCGCCGAGCTCACCTCCCGCGGCTACCGCGTCATCGCCGTGCCCACCGTGACCGTGCGGCCGGCGGATGTCGCGTGGCCGAATCTGGAGGAGTTCGACTGGATCGTCGTCACCAGCGCCGCGGGAGTGGCCGCCCTGCCCCAGGTTTCCGGCGGACCGCGCTGGGCCGCCGTCGGCGAAGCGACCGCGCGCGCTCTTCGCGAGAGGGGAATCAACGTCGATGTGGTTCCGGCGCAGGCGAGCGGTGTGGCTCTTGCCGCGGCGATCCCGGAGGTGAAGGGCAAACGAATCGCGCTGGTGCGCGCGTCCCACGCAGACCCTGACCTACCGAGCGCGCTCCGCGAACGCGGCGCGGTCGTCGATGAGGTCCGCGCCTACGAAACCGTCGAAGGACCCGCCGAGTCGGCTCCCGCGCTTCAACAGGCGCTTCGCGAGGAGGATGTCGCGGCTGTCGTGTTCGCGTCGGGCTCGGCCGTGCGTGGTTTCGTCAAGCTGGGCGGCGGGGCCAATCTCCCCGCGATCACCATCGGGCCACGGACCAGCGCGGCCGCGCGGCAGGCCGGTTTTGTGGTGGCGGCTGAGGCCACCGCCCAGGACGTGAAGCACATGGCGGCTGCCGTCGAGCGTTCGGTTTCGAAAACCGCAGATCGTCCGCGGCGCCTTCGCTCGAGCCCGGCCCTGCGCAACCTCGTGCGCGAGACGCGGCTGCATCCGGCGCAGCTGATCGCGCCGCTGTTCGTCGTCGCGGGCCGGGGGCGGCGCCAGGAGATCGCTTCGCTGAAGGGCCATGCGCGCCTGTCGCCCGACCTCGCGCTGAGGGAAGCGCACCGCCTGGCCGAGCTCGGCGTCGGCGGCGTGCTGCTGTTCGGCATACCCGACGCGAAGGATGCAAGCGGAACCGGCGCCGAGGATCGGAACGGCCCGGTTCCCCAGACGCTTCGACTGCTGCGGAGCGAAGGACTGCCCCTGGCCCTGGTCGCGGACGTATGCCTGTGCGAGTACACGTCCCACGGCCACTGCGGGATCCTCGATGGCGAGCGGGTCGACAACGACGCGACGCTGCCGCGCCTTGCCGCCGCAGCCGTGGCGTACGCGGAGGCAGGTGCGCACATCGTCGGGCCGAGCGCGATGATGGACGGCCAGGTAGCCGCGCTGCGCGGGGGCCTCGACGTCGCCGGTCTGACCGACACGGCGATCATGGCCTACTCCTCGAAGCACGCGTCCTCTTTATATGTGCCGTTCCGAGAGGCGGCCGGGTCGGCCCCCAGCTTCGGCGACCGAAAGTCCTACCAGATGGACGTCGCGAACGCTCGGGAGGCGCTCCGGGAGATGGAGCTCGACGCCGGGGAGGGCGCTGACATCCTCATGGTCAAGCCGGCGATCACCTCGCTCGACCTCCTGGCCAGGGCGCGCGAGCGCTTCGAACTGCCGCTGGCCGCATACCAGGTGAGCGGCGAGGCGGCCATGATCGAGGCCGCGGCCGAGCGCGGGTGGCTCGACCGGCGAGAAGCAGTCGTCGAGTCGCTCACCGCCATCGCCCGCGCCGGAGCGGCGATCACGATCACGTACTTCTCGGCCGACGTCGCGGCCTGGTTGCGCGAGTGACCGAGCGGCGCTACGTCCACGCGCTCGCGCTCGGGCTGGACCCGGCGTGGCGCCGGCTGGACCGCGAGGAGAGGTGCCGGTCCGCGGAGCAGTTTGTCGCGGCGGTGAAGGACCCGTCGGAGGTGTCGACGTTCACCTATTCGATGGTCGGCCTGAAAACGGGAGTCGACCTCCTCCTCTGGAGCCTGTCGCCCACGTTGGAGGCGCTCGAAGAGAAGATGGCTGCCGCAATGCGCACGGGTATGGGCTCGTGGATGAGCGTCGGGCACAGCTTCCTCGGACTGATCTCGGCCTCGCAGTACGTCAAGCGGCCGACCTCGCAGGAGCAGTCGCTGTTCAGCGGTGAGAGGTCTCGCTACCTCATCGTCTATCCCTTCACCAAGAGCGCCGACTGGTACCTCCTGCCCCATGAGGACCGGCAGAGGGTGATGAACGAGCACATGAAGGTCGGACACCGCTACGACCAGGTGCGCCAGCTCCTCGCGTACTCGTTCGGGCTCGACGACATGGACTTTCTCGTCGCCTACGAGACGGACGACCTGCCTGCGTTCGGCGACCTGGTGCGCGAGCTTCGCGGCACCGAGAGCCGCCGGTCGACAGTGCGCGACACGCCGATCCTCACCGGGATCCACCGGCCGATCGAAGAGATCACCGCGCTGCTGGGAGCGCCAACCGCCGCGGTCGCGGCGGATAACTGAGTGACTGACCGCTTCCTTTTGGCCGCGAGGCGGCAGAAGGTCGACGTCACGCCGGTGTGGCTCATGCGCCAGGCCGGCCGATCGCTGCCGGAGTACCGCAAGCTCCGTGAGCGCCACACGCTCGCCGAGATCGTCGCCCAGCCTGAGCTGTGCGCCGAGGTGACGCTGCAGCCGGTCCGCCGGCTTGGAGTCGACGCCGCCGTGATGTTTGCGGACATCATGCTGCCGGTCCGCGGAATGGGCGTCGAGTTCGAGCTGGTCGACAACGTGGGACCGGTGATCGCGAACCCCATCCGTAGTGCTGAGGACGTCGAGCGCCTGCTTGTGCCTGCCGGCAACGAAGCGGCGCCGGAGGTCATCACCGCCGTGCGTCAGGTGGTCGCCGAGTCGCCGGTGCCGGTCATCTGCTTCGCGGGCGCGCCCTTCACCCTGGCGAGCTACCTGATCGAGGGCAGGCCCTCGCGCACCTTCGAGAAGGTCAAGGCGTTCATGTTCAACGAGCCGCGGGCGTTCGACCGGCTGATGCAGAAGCTGGCGACCACGATGACCGGGTACCTCAGGGCGCAGGTGGCGGCGGGCGCGTCTGCGCTGCAGCTTTTCGATTCCTGGGTGGGCGCGCTTGCGCCGGACGACTACCTGTCGCGGGTCGCGCCGCACACTCGCGCGATCTTCGAAGACCTGGCGTCCCTGGGCGTGCCGCGCATCCATTTCGGCACAGGCACGGCCGGGCTGATCGAGCTCATCTCTGCCACCGGTCCGGACATCGTGTCGCTGGACTGGCGGGTCAACCTCGACGAGGGCTGGGATCGCCTCGGCCTCGAGCGCGGGGTGCAGGGCAACCTCGACCCGGCGGTGCTTTTGGGGCCGGCCGAGCTGGTCCGCTCGCGCGCCGTCGACGTCTTGCGTCGCGCCAATGGGAGAGCAGGGCACATCTTCAATCTCGGCCATGGCGTCCCTCCCGACGCGAGCGTCGAGAACCTCCAGCTGCTGGTCGAGACCGTCCATTCGTGGGTGCCCGCGAATGTCGCCTGAGACCGGCATTCTCTGCATGGCCTACGGCAGCCCGGCGACCGAGGCCGGCATCGGCGCCTACTTCACGCACATCCGCGGCGGTAGGCCACCCTCCGCCGCGGCGCTCGAAGAGCTGACCGCCCGATATCGCGCGATCGGCGGTGGATCGCCGCTCACGACGATCACCCGCGCACAGGCCGCCGCGCTGTCAGCGCGATCCGGGCACCCAGCCTTTGTCGGCATGAAGCACGCAGCGCCGTTCATCGCCGACGGGGCGACAGAGGCGAAGCGGGCAGGGATCAGGCGGCTGGTCGGGCTGCCGCTGGCGCCGCACTACGCGCGGATGAGCGTGGGCAGCTACGAGCAGGCCCTGCGAGAAGCGTGGGACGGAGAGCTCGTTTTCATTCCAGGTTTCCACGACCACCCCGCGTTCATTGCCGCGGTGCGCGGCCTGCTGACAGAAGCGCTCGAGCAAGCCCGCCCTGGGCGCATCGTCTTCACCGCCCACAGCCTGCCGGCGCGGATCCTGGGCGAGGGCGACCCCTACAGGGACCAGTTGCTCGAGAGCTGCCGCCTGGTCGCGAATGCGATGGATCTGCCCGAATGGGAGCTTGCGTTTCAATCCGCGAGCCACAC
Organism: Candidatus Dormiibacterota bacterium; assembly: GCA_035948155.1. Lineage (GTDB taxonomy): Bacteria > Chloroflexota > Dormibacteria > Dormibacterales > Dormibacteraceae > 40CM-4-65-16. The sequence goes on along the minus strand of DASZJK010000366.1, from coordinate 1,643 downwards.
GGGCGAGCCGTGGCTCGGGCCGGATCTGCTCGAGGCGATCGAGCGGTCCGACGCGCGGGACGTCCTCGTCTGTCCGATCGGCTTCGTCGCGGACCACCTCGAGATCCTCCACGACCTCGACGTCGAGGCCCAGGACTTTGCGCGCGAAAGGGGAATCCGCATCCGGCGGACGCGATCCTTCAACGCGAGACCGGATTTCATCGACGCCCTCGCCCAGGTCGTCGCGGACGCGCTCGTCCGGGTCGCTTGACCGTCAGGATCCTGACTCTGAAGCTCGAGCCCTGACCACCGAGCGGCCTTCGACGTCGACGCGCGAGACGGTGAGGTACGCGACCCACGCGATGATCACGAGCGTCAGGACGATCGCGACCCGACCGCGGCCGAAGTTCAGGCCGCTGAGGCTCTGGGGCACGCCGAGCCAGTCCGCGTACGACGCGCCGAGCGGCCTGGTCACGATGTACGCCCACCAGAATGCGACCAGCCAGTTCAGCCCGGCCACGCGCTGGGCGACGAGCGGGATCGCGAACAGCGCCGTGTACAAAAGACCCGACACGAACCATCCCAGGTGCCAGGTGTAGGAGCTCAGGTCGCCCAGCGCGGTGCCCATCGCGAACGTGGCCAGGACGGTGGCCCAGTAGAACGCCTCGCGGCGCGGGGTGTTGATGCTGTGGATGGACAGCGTCCGCTCGACGATGTACCAGATCGCGAAGATCGCCGCCAGCGCAACAGCGCAGTCGAAGGCCGAGGTCGCGTACGGAATCCCGACCTCGATGTGGAGCGCGTCCGCCACCATCGTTCCGAACACGGCGACCATGACCACGGCGAGCCAGTACGCGGGCGCGAAGTATCTGCGCATGGCGAACTGCCACGTGAGCGCAATGACGAAGCCGATGAATCCAAGGCCGACGGCCTCAAAGGGGCTGATCGTGTGGACGAGGTAGTCGGACAGCGCCTCGCCCATGGCGGTGCTCAGGATCTTGACCGCCCAGAAGTGGAAGGTGACGGCCGGGACCTTGCGCACCGCATCTGTATAGCTGAGGAGAGCGGCGCCCCGCCCTAGCACACCCCGGATGGTCTGGACGATCCGGCATTACGAGGCGCCGCGAAGGCCCGATCGTCCGGACGATCCGACAATGAACGGAGCCCGTTCAGGCCGGGACCAGCTCCCACTTGCGCGGAGGGTCCGCGCCGGCGCGTGTGCAAGTGATGGCAGCGGCGAGGCACGCGTACTCCAGCGCCTCCCTCAGCTCGCCTTCATTCAGGCGCAGCTCTGGCCTGATGCGGTCGTGGTCGTGAAGCCACGCGAGCAGTGCGGCGCCGAACGCGTCGCCCGCTCCGATGGTGTCGACAACGTGCACGTACGGAGCCGGGACTCGGATGCGCACGTCGCGGTGCGCGCCGAATGCGCCATCGGCGCCGAGCGTGACCACGACCACGCCCACGCCTTCGTCGAGGATCCGCTCGGCCGCGTGCTCGTACTCGAGGCCGGGGTAAAGCCAGGCCAGGTCGGCGTCGCTCGCCTTGACCAGGCTGCTCTCGGCGATGACGTGGTGGAGGCGGGCGCGGTAATCGGATTCCGGCGTCAGCCCGACCCGGATGTTCGGGTCGAGCATCAGCATCCGCTTGCCGTGCTCACGATTGGC
>DASZJK010000365.1:0-4715 GCA_035948155.1 Candidatus Dormiibacterota bacterium | reverse complement strand
GGCGCCTATTCCCCGACTGGGGCCGGTGACGCCGCAGCTTCGGCCGCGTTCGGAACCCCGTGGTGCTCGCGGTGGCTCGCGATTCCCGCCAGGTAGAGCTGCACGTACTTCTGCGCCGACCGTGACCACGACACGTCTTCTCTCATCGCGTGCTGGACGAGCCACGCCCACACGCTGGGGTGCCGGAAGTTCTCCGCGGCGCGCACGACAGCGGCGAAGAACTGCCACGCGTCGTAGGGGCCGAACCGGAACCCGTTGCCGGTGTGCGCAACCGGGTCGTAGTCGCGAATCGTGTCGGCCAGTCCACCGGTCGCGCGCACGACCGGGATCGTTCCGTAGCGAAGGGCGATGAGCTGGGCGAGGCCGCCCGGCTCGAACCGAGAGGGCATCCACAGCAGGTCGGCGCCGGCGTAGATCCGCTGCGCGAGCCCGGCGTCGAACCCGACCGCGAATGCAATCTGGCGTGGCTTCTCCGACGCCCAGCGCCGGAACATGTCCTCGTAGCGCCGGTCGCCGGTCCCGATGACGACCACCTGCAGGCCAAGCTCGAGCAGCTCCGGCAGCGCCTGCTCGATCAGGTCGAAACCCTTGACGTCGTAGAACCGCGAGACGACCGCGCACAACGGCTTGTCGACTTCCTCGAGACCCAGCTCCTGGCGCAGCGCCGCGCGGCACAGGGCCTTGTTCTGGGGCGCGTCGGCGGAGTAGTGATTCGGGATGTTGGGGTCGCGCTCCGGATCGAAGATCTCGTAGTCGATCCCGTTCAGGATGCCGTGCAGCTTGTGCGTGTTGCGCCGGAGCAGCTCGTCCAGGCCCTCGCCGTACTCAGGCGTCTGGATCTCTTTCGCGTACCGCTCGCTCACGGTGTTGACCACGTCGGCGAAATGGATTCCGCGGCCGAGAACGTTGACGACGTTGTCCAACCCCGGGATGCCGAGCCGGATCAACCCCCACTCCTGAAGCCCAGCGAGCATGAGGGCGCCGAATCCAAATACGCCCTGGGCCGAGAGGTTGTGGATGGTCAGGGCCGTCGCGATGTCCTGATAGCGGCCCGAGTCGTAGACCCGGTCGAGCAGGTTCGGAATCAGCGCGCCCCACCAGTCGTGCACGTGGATGACATCGGGGAAGAAGTCGACCGCCGGGATCATCTCCATGACCGCGCGGCAGAAGTACGCCGACCGCGCGTCGTCATCGCCGAACCCGAACATGCCATCGCGGTCGTAGAGCGGTGGGCAGTCGACGAAGTACACGGGCAGCTCGCCGAGGCGCGCCTCGAAGATCGTCGCGGGCAGGATCTCGGTGCCAAGCTGCACCTGCACGTCCGACGCGACCGGCGTCAATCCGTAGCGGCCGATGTCCACCTGGCGGTAGCGAGGCAGCACGACCCGGACGTCGTGGCCGAGGCGCCGCAGCTCCTTGGAGAGCGCGGCCGCGACGTCGGACACCCCGCCGAGCTTCGCGAACGGCGCAAGCTCGGCTGTCGCCACCAGCACCTTAAGGTGCTGCGCCTGCGCGACCTCGATGGTCTGCGACTGCCCGGGCACGCGGATGCCGAGCGCGCCCGAGGGGGGCACGACCTCGATGTCCCGCCCTTCGCGACTGACGACGATCGCCATCTCGAACGCGTCCCCTGGGCGCTTCGAAAGCTGACGAAACGGAATGGCGACGAAGAACGGGTCCTCGATCGTCCAGGTGGCGTCCACCGCACCGCGCGTGTGTGGCTCGAGCACACGAGCGACGCTGACCGCGCTGCCCCTGCCCCGAGGCGTGATTCGTACGACATACGCAGGGTCGAAACCGAGATCGCCCATCGCGGAGCGCGGCAGAGGAAGATCGATGTCTCCAGTGCCGTCCAGCGCTTGCGGACCCCCGATGTAGAGCCAGAACTCCGTGTTCTGCTGCTCGAGCTCATGCGCGGAGCGAGGCGAATCGATCCGGAGATAGAGGCGTTCGTCGTCGCTTCCGTACAGCACCCGCTCGACGATCCCCGCCGGGCGGTGCAGCGCTCCAAATCCAGAACCCACCAGGAAGTAGCCGGCCTGGCTCCACGACGAGTCGTTCCGGGAGCGCGGGCTGATCGTCGTGCCGGGCACGCCGCGTTCGGGCGCAGGTGCGCGTTTGATGATCGGCTGGAAGAGCCGCGCGGGCGCGCGCGCACCCATCAGCTTGTAAACGTTGCGCAGGTGCAGGCGGAACTGGTTGTCCCAGATCGGGTCCATGCCCGAGTCGTGCTTTCGGCTGAACCACCAGAACCAGTCGCTGCCTTCCGTGATGAGGATCTCGCGCCACGCCAGCGCGGCCTGCTGCGAATCCTTGGGGCGCTGCTGCGCCTGCGCGTCGAGCCAATCGCGCGTCTCGGCAAGCAGATCCCACGCGATGTTGTGCTCGGGATCGCCGATCCAGGTGTCGAGGCTCGCGCCGATCCAGCTTCCGGTGTGCAGGTGGTGAAGCTGCGGCTGCGGAGGATGCTCGGCGATGAAGTCGGAGACGGTTGTCGTGATCACGTCGGCGCTGTTCTCCAGCTCCGTGTAAAGCGCGTTGAGAAAGTCATGGCCGTCGCGCGGATAGAACTCCCACGCATTCTCACCGTCGAGCGCGATCACCGCGAGGAAGTCGCGGTCACCCTGGATCTCCTGGATGCGCCCCAGCCGGCCCATCAGGTCGCGCGCCGCGTCGATCGATGACAGGCGCTGGTAGTCGAAGCCGATGACGTTGGACAGCTGCGAGTCGCGGAAGACCATCGCGACCGAGCCGCCTTCGCGCGCGACCCGCTTGGGCTGGTAGAGGTGATCCTCGCGGTTGAACTGGCCCTCGAGCGAGCGCGCGAGCACCTCCTCGTCGCTGATCATCCAGTCGAGCTTTGCCTTCTCGGCGAGCCCGATGACCGATTCGCCGACCGCCATCTCCGACGGCCACATCGCCTTCGGCCGCCGTCCGAGCATGCGCTCGAACAGGCCCATCCCAAGCTCGATCTGACGCTCGGCGTCCTCGCGATGGGAGAAATGTCGCTCCGGAAGCTGAATCTGGGGGTTGGAGCTGCGCGCCGAGTCGACGTGGCAGATGAGCGGGAGGATCGGGTGGTAGTACGGCGAAAAAGTGAGCTCCGCCTGGCCGCGATCGGCCAGCTCGCGGTACTTGGGGATGACGCTGCGGATCCGCTCCAGCTGCGCGGCGAACAGGATCGGCTTGTCGTCCTCGCCGAAGTCGCGGTCCTTGCGCTTGAGCTCCGCCAGCCTGGCGTCTTGCTCCACCCAGACGGGGTCGCACCACGCGAGGTTGAACCAGACCTGAAGGTCGCGGATGTCGGCAGTCGTGAACTGCGCGTCGAGCGGCCGCGACGCCAGCTCGAGGTAGCGCTGCGATTGCTGCACGCGCAGCGCCCGCGGCGATTCGCGCATCCAGCGCAACACGAATTCGCGCTCCTCCTGCGAAAGATCGGTCGCAGGCCGCTGGCTCAGGTTCAAGAAGAGGTCGATCGATTCCTCTTTGCCGTAGTCCTCGATCTGCGCGAGCAGCGAAGGCACGAGGTTGAACGTGGCCCGCACCTTCGGATAGGCATCGAGCAGGGCCGGCATCTTGTAGTAGTCCTTGGCCGAACGCAGGCGGACCCACGGAAGCAGGTATGTGCTGGTGAGGTCGTCCTTGTAGTACGGCTGATGCATATGCCAGATGAAGGCGACGTGGAGTGGTTTCACTTCGTCTTCAATGATCGCAGTGTGGGTTCAACCCGCGTTAGTCGCGACTCTCGCGCGTTGTTGCATCCCTGAACCCCGCGTTGGTCGCGACTATCGCGGTGTGCGTGTCACGCGCCGCGGGGTCGGAGTCAGCTCCCATGGCACCTTGACCGCCTGCCGCTGGGTCGCGAACTCGACGCGGGACAACAGCTGCCGGATGACCTTCTCCCAGACGTAATCCTTCGCCGTGGCCTTGCCGCGCTTGCGAAGGCCCGCCGCAAGGCGCGGCCGCTCCTTCAAAACGGACAGCTCGGTCACGATCTCGAGTGGATCGTCGGTCTCGAGCACGACCGCATTGCGGTAGGCCTCGGCGTAGTCCTCGCCGGTCGAGCCGGTGACCGCGATTCCGCCCGCCCCCATCACCTCCAGGCCGACGAGGCCGAACGGTTCGTGGCCCGAGTTGGCGAGCACGGCATCGCATCCACCGTAGGTCGCGATCACGACGGCGTCGCTGAGGAAGGTTGTGAGGTTGATCACGTCGGCGTCGCCGGAATCGCTGAGCAGAGATACGAGCGCCGGGACGTCGGCGGGGCCGGGCGCGTCCTTGACGTTCAACCCCTGCAGCTTGGCGTAGCCGATCACCTCGAGCCCGTGCGGCTCGCGACCGCCGCGCATCAGGAGCTTCACCGACTTGCCGCGCCGCTTCATCGACCCGGCCGCGGCGACGGCCATCAGCCATCGCTTGTCGGGGTCGAACCGGCCGATCTTGAACCAGAGGTGATCAGTTCCGGCTGCGTCCCGGATCGCGGTCATGGCTAGCGGATCGAGGTCCACGATCGACTCGCGCGGAATTCCGTTCGGGATCACGATCGGGTTCTGGCCCCACTCCCACATCCGGAACTTCATGTAGTGGCTCACCGTCGTGATCGTCGTCGCGAGGTCGAGCCCGTTCCAGTCGATCCGGCTGAATCCGAACGTGTTGTTGGCGTTCCAGAGCATGACCACGCGGTCCCGCATGCCACGGAAGACCAGTGAGTCGGA
>DASZJK010000364.1:0-3826 GCA_035948155.1 Candidatus Dormiibacterota bacterium | reverse complement strand
GGGACGACCTGCGCCATGACCAGCCCGACTCGGACCTGCTGGGGCGTTGCACCCAACGCCAGCGTCACCGCGGAGGCGCGTCTCGCGTCGAGGACCGTCGCCCAGGCGGCGAAGATCGCAGTCAGCGCGGCCAGGATGACTAGCGAGATCGTGATGGCGGTCAGCACCTGCTCCGCTCGGGGGACATCCGGGTTGACCAGCCCGCCCGACCTCCCGAAGTGAGAGAACTTGATGTCGACGGCGGCGTGGATGGCGAGCGCGGCGACGAGACCCATGACGGCGACGGCGATGCTCGCCGCGCTGAAGATCGCGCGCCGTGGCCGGCGGGCGACGAGGCGCAGCCCGAACAGCGCCGGCACGGGCAGCTTCCGTGACAGCCGTATCAGCGAATCCCGCCGCCTCGGCAGGCGGGGCTCGTCGGCGAGCGCGCTGACCGTGCTCATCCGCGCCGCGCGGATCGCGGGAACGAGAGTCGATGCGAGCGCCACGACGAGCGCCACGCCGAGGGCGACGACGACCATGACGAGCGTGAGCGGCGGCGCTCCCGGAGTACCGACGAGGTCGGCCTCGGGTTTGGAGATCAGCGGGGCCGCACCCCAGCCGGCCAGCAGGCCGACGAAGGCCGCGACGAGCGCCAGGAACAGGTTCTCGGCCAGGAAGGTCGCCGCGACCAGGCCTGGCGTGCCGCCGGTGGCCTTCAACAGTCCGACCCGCCGGGTGCCTTCCGCCAGGCGGCCCCCGACGAGGACGGCCACGCTCGCGAGCGCGAGCACGCCGAGCAGCGTGGCGCCGGTAAAGAGGAAGGCCTGGTCGGTGCGCAGGAAGCTGGCGTCCCCGTAGGCGGTCACCATCCATGAGGTGAGAGACGGCGTCGTGGCGTCGTCGGAGGCGCCGTACTTGAGGCCGTAGGCGTTCACGAACGCGTTGACCGCGCGTGGCGACGCGTCGGACAGCTTGAGATTCGAGATGTATGACAGCGGGTCCGCCTTGGTGGCGAGGCTGCGCGCCGCCGCTTCGGTAGCCCATATCAGGCTCATACCCGGGTAGCCACCGAACGCCGAGGTGACGGCAAAGCCGACCACCTGGAAGGGACGGCCGTTCAGCGTGATCGTCTGGCCGAGGCGCAGGTTCGCCACCTCGGCAAAGGACCGCTCGACCACCACGCCCCCAGGTCGGATCCATGTTCCGTCCGTCACCTTGGGCTGGTCGACCGCGGCCACGCCAGGCTCACGTCCTTCGACCTGTACTGAGGTAACGATGTCCGTGCTGCGCATGACGGGGCCCACCGGGCCGGTGTCGCCCACAATCGGATAGGGGCCGCTGTGGGCCGCTACCCCCTTGGCATGGTTCAGCGCCTCGAGCGCGGCGAGGTCCGTCGGCGACGTCACGTTGGTGTAGGGGTCATTTCCACTCTGGGCCACGACGTCGGGCCCCTTCGTCGCTGCCATGGTCTGCTGGTAGGGGTGGCTGTTCACTCCGTTCAGTGCGAAGGCCAGGCTCAGCACGGCGGTGGCCGCGACCATGGCGACCACCAAGAGCACTGCCTGGGCGAAGTGGTGCCGAATGTCTTGCCGGGCAAGACGAAAGAGCAGCAGGGCGCGCCCCTTCACTGCGCCCGCGCGGCGCGCACGTCGCGGTTGGTTCATGAGATTCTCCTTCGAGCTCACCCGAGGTGCTCCCACCCAGCGAAGGTGCTGAGGTTCCCTCGTGAACCGCCTGTCAGCCGCGTCTCGTCGACAAACGCTCCGTCGCGCATCGAGATCAAGCGGTCCGCGGTCGTCGCGATCCGCTCGTCGTGGGTGACGATCACCAAGGTGAGACCCTTGGCGTGCAATCCCTCCAAAAGCCCAAGTACTTCGAACGCCGAAGCGCTGTCCAGGTTGCCGGTCGGCTCGTCCGCCAACACGATGTGCGGGTCGTTCGCGAGCGCACGCGCGATCGCGACGCGTTGACGTTGACCCCCGGACAGCATCGAGGGGAGATGCCGGGCGCGATCGGCGAGGTCGACCTGTTCGAGGAGCGCGGTCGCGCGAGCACGAGCCTCACTCGGCGTACAACCGGCGAGGAGGGCGGGCAGCTCAACGTTCTCCTGCGCGGTGAGTTCGTCCATCAGGTGGAACGCCTGGAAGACGAAGCCGATCTCGTCGCGGCGAAAGTGTGCGAGGGCGCGTTCGGAGAGCTCGTCGACGCGTTGCCCCGCGACCGACAGCTGACCGGCGCTCGGCCGGTCGAGGCCGCCGAGCAGGTGGAGCAGCGTCGATTTGCCGCAGCCGCTCGGACCCATCACCGCCACGGCCTCGCCGCGATTGACGTCGAGGTCGACCGCGTCGAGCGCGCGCACCAAGCCCTCGCCGCTGCCGTAGTCCTTTCCCAAGCCCTTGGCGTGCATGAGCACGGTGGGCGATTCGTTCATTTCGGGGTACTCCGTTTCGTCCAGGCGATCTCGCAGGCTCGCAACCAGCGCAGGTCGGCTTGCAGGCGAAGCACGATGCCTTCGAGGAGCAACGCTGCGTCGGAATCCTTTTCCTCTTCCATCACCGCGCGCCCCACTTCCCGCAGGCGGCGCAGCAGGTCGCGACGTTGCGCGTCGATGAGGCTGATCGGGTCGGCAAGCGCGCCCTGCGCAGCGGCGATGAGCTTCATGTGGAACTCGGCGAGGTCGGGCCGCGGCCAGCTCACGTCCGACATCCATTCCGTCACCCGCTCCTGGCCGGCGGGAGTGAGGCAGTAGACCTTGCGATCAGAACGCTGCGTCGGTGCGTCGAGCCGCGCGACGAAGCCGCCCTTCTCCAGCCGGGTGAGCGTGACGTACATCTGGGCTTCGTTGATCCCCTCGGCCACCGGGCCGAGAGCCCGAGCCAGACGAGCTCGCAGCTCGTACCCGTGGGACGGCTCCTTCGCCAGCATCGCCAGCACGACTTCCTGTTGCATGCTCCAACCTCCCTTAACGGTTCAGTATCCTAAACCGTTAAGGGTATTGAGTCAAGGCCGGTCTCAGACCTCCCCACCTGCGGTCGGATTCGGTGCCACCTTCTGTCCCAACTACTTCACGCGAGCCGGGTCGCAGCACGAACGGCTTCAAGCTTGGTCGCCGCCTGCTTGTCCGCTTCCGGGAGGAGGTGCCCGTAGCGGTCGTACGTGAAAGCGAGACTGGCATGTCCGGCTCGCCTCGCGATCTCGCTTGGGTCGACACCGGCCGCTGCGAGGAACGCGACGCCGCTGTGCTTCAGGTCCCTGGCGGCCCATCGGACATCTTCATGTACTGCTCTGCCCACGCCTGGGTTTCCTGCAGGTTTGGAGTTCTCCTTCGCCACGAGGCGTCTAGACCTGTGAAGTGCGTCTCCACTCGGTCACCACAACTCCCACATCCGGGCTCCACTCCTGTTCGCTGGGATCAAATCAGGCCCGATCGGATACACGTCCGGCGGGAGAACTGCCAGCAGGAGTGAGCATGGCCACGGCCGAGCGGATGAGAGCGCCGCTGGAGCAGCCGGTCGAGAAGGGGCTCAAGCCTGGCGCTCTGGGCCTGGTCTCCACCACCGTCATCGCGACCGCTTCGGTGGCTCCGGCATACAGCATCGCTGCCACGCTCGTGTTCGTGGTGGGGGCGGTCGGCCTGCAGGCGCCGGCAGTCACCGTGCTCGCGTTCGTCCCGATGCTGCAGGTCGGCGGCACCTTCGTGATTGCCGTCATAGCGGTTCTCGTTGGCCTGGCCTGCTACATCTACTGCCGGATCACCAGGCCCGCATTCTTCAGGAAGCAAACCCTCACCAGGGCCACGCCGACCCTCACGCCCGATCCCTCGTTGCCTGAGGAGGCCCGATGA
>DASZJK010000363.1:0-2435 GCA_035948155.1 Candidatus Dormiibacterota bacterium | reverse complement strand
TGCAGTGGCTCTTGCTGTCGGTGTAGACCGCCGCGTACGCAGCAATGGCGCCGTTCTTCTGCGCCTGACTCCACTCGTTGGCCGCCGACTTCGACGTGCTCGGGTCAGGCGCCTGTTCCTTCTGGATGAAGCTCTGGATATCGCCGCTAAGGTCGCACCGGACCATGTCCTTGGGAATGTCCGACGGCTGAACCGCCACTGTGGCCGCAGTCGGCCCGGTCGGCAGATTCGATGTTCCGCCGCAAGCGTTGATCAGCGCGACAACAAGAATCGGAATGAATCGGCGCATTCAGGTGAGGCTACCGGAGAGACTCGGGGGCTCGTTGATTATCATGACCACGGCCTCGACATGCCCCTCGCCCTTCAGGCCGCATCGAATGAGTACATCGGTTGGCTTCAGCTCGAAGCAAACCGCAGCCCAAACACAGTTCGTGCCTACGACTCCGAGATCCGCAAGCTGCTGGGTTTCCTCGCAGGCAAGGGGCACACGCTCACGGTCGACGGACTGCGCCACGAGGACCTGCGCGCGTATCAGCAATACCTGGCCGGTCGTCTGCGGAGCCCGGCTTCTCGGGCGCGCGCGCTCGTCGCGATTCGCTCGTGGTTGCGCTGGATCGCGCGCGAAGGATTGATCGAGCGCGATCTCTCCAACGGCATCACGCTCCCCAAGCTCGAGCAGCGTCTGCCCAAGCCGATCGACCCCGACGAGCTGTCGCGTCTGCTTGCCGCCTTGCCGCGTGAAACCCTGCTCGAGAAGCGAGACCGCGCGCTCGTCCACTTCCTCGTCAGCACCGGGTGCCGAATCTCCGAAGCGCTCGCCCTGGACCGGACCGATTTCCCACGCTCGGGCAGCCGGCTTGTCGTCACCGGGAAGGGCAGCAAGCAGCGAAGCGTCTACCTCACGGCCGACGCGAGAGAGGCGATGGAGGAATACCTGAGCGCGCGCGAGGACGCGTGCCTTGCGATGTTCATCAACTTCGATCGCTCCGCCGGTGATGACCGCGAGCGCAGGCTGACGGCCGCGGGTGCGCGCTACATCGTCAAGCAGATCCGGCTCGCGCTCGGAGCATGGTCGTTCAAGTCGCCGCACGTCGCGCGCCACACAGCGGCGACGACTCTGCTGGAGGTGACGGGCGGAGATGTGCGGCTTGTGCAGGAGGTGCTCGGCCACGCCAACCTGAACACGCTGCAGGGCTACACGAAGATCGTGGACAGCCGAAAGCAGGAGGCGTACCGCCTCTACCAGGAGTTTCTCGACCGGAAGAAGAAGGCTTAGTATCTTCGCGTGACCGAGCTCAAGCAGTCGAAGTTGCTCCAGGGCCTGCCCGAGTCAGAGCTGCGCTCGCTCGAGAAGCAGGTAAAGATGGTCAACCACCCCGCCGGTCAGCACATCATGGTCCGGGGCGACGGCGGCGTCGGCTTCATGATCATCACCGACGGCACCGTCACGGTGACGACCGTCCAGGGCAAGGCGCGAAAGCTCGGCCCGGGCGATTCGTTCGGCGAGATGGCGCTGCTCGACCAGGAGGGCCGCAGCGCCAGCGTTACGGCCGACACCGAGGTGACGCTGGCCACGATCCCGGAGTGGAACTTCAAGCCTTTCTTGAAGGAGCACCCGGAGGTTGCGTACCGCTTGCTCCAGACCCTGAGCCGGCGCGTCCGTCAGGCGGAGGGCGACACCTAGACCGCTCGGTTCGGCGCCTCTATAGTTCGCCGGTGACCTCCAGCCGTCCTCTTGGCTATGGCATCGACTTCGGCACGAGCAACAGCTCGGTGTCAGTCGCGTACCCCGACCATGTCGATGTCCTGCCGCTGGGCCAATCGGCCGCGCGGACCCTGCCGTCCTTCGTCTACCTGCATCGCGCAGGCCGCCGCGCCGCCGGGGACGAGGCGGTCAAGACATTCCTCGTGTTCGGCCACGAGAAAACCGACTGCTGGAACTGTCCTCTCGCGCCTTACGGCTGGGACACCGACTGCCGCCAGTACCGCAAGGGTGGCGGCTGCAACGACGCGCGGCTTCTGTCTGGCGTGAAGCACGAGCTGGCCAAGCTGGGCTTCGCCGGGACGAACTCATGGGCGACCGACTTCAGCGTCGGATCGCTGGTCAGCGTCGTCCTGCGGCGGCTCAAGGACGAGGCCGATGGGGTGACCGGCCATGACGTCGGTTCGGTCGTGCTCGGGCACCCTGTGGTCTTCGCCGGCAGTGACCCCGAGAACCACGCCGCGTCGGATGCCGAGGCGTTTCGCCGCCTCGAGCAGGCCGCTCGGGAGGCCGGGTTTGAGGAAGTCGAGTTCCTGGCGGAACCGACGGCGGCGGTCATCGAGGGCCACTCCGAGGACGGAGTCGAGATCGCGGTCGACTTCGGCGGTGGAACTTTCGACGTCGCCGTGCTCGACTCGCGCGGCGGCACCCCCCGCGTCGCGGGCACGGCCGG
>DASZJK010000362.1:0-3387 GCA_035948155.1 Candidatus Dormiibacterota bacterium | reverse complement strand
ATTCGCTTCAGCGGCATCGAAAAGGCGCGACCTTCACGGGAGGTCTCGGAGGCCTTGAGTGAAGCCGAGATGGTCATCATCGGCCCGTCGAACCCGCTCATCTCGATCGAGCCAATACTCCGTGTCATCAGCGCCGCGCTGATCAGAGAGCGGACCATCGCCGTAACGCCGATCGTTTCTGGCGCCGCCCTGAAGGGCCCGACCGTAGAGATGATGCGGGCGATGGGTGACGCCCCGAACCCCATCGAGGTGGCGCGCATGTACAGATCGATTGCGGCAACGTTCGTCCTCGACTCGCAGGACAGCAAGCTGCGGGCCGCGGTCGAAGCCCTCGGTTATCGCGTGGTCGTGACGGACACGGTCATGCGCGACGGCGGCCGCGCGCTCGCGTCGGCGCTGCTAGGTCACGTGTGAGTTGGCGAGCATGAGGAGCACGCCGATCAGCACCATCACCAGGCCGACCACCAGCACCGCGTACAGAGCGACGGCCATGACCTTGGCGTTTGGCCGTCCGAGCATCGGCTCCTCTTCGCCCTCGCCGGGCGCTTCGCCGGACGCGAGCTGCCAGGAGCCGCCGGTCAGCGTGCCGGCCTTGTCCTTCTTCTTCCTGGACGACGGCTCGCCCGAGACGGCTGAATCCTTCTCGGTGCTGACGATCGACCATCCACCGGCCGAGGTCGAAGAGGCCGCGGGGGCGACCGACGCGGCGGGGGCAACGGTCTGGGCGGGAGGCAGTGGCTGCGGCGCAGGAGTCCAGGCAGGCTCGCTCGGAGTGGGCATCGGAGTCGGCTCGGGCGCCGGCCGGAATGGCTCGACGGGCGCCGGGGTGAACGGCTCCGGCTGCGTCGGTGGGACGTCGAAGGTGCTGGGCGCCGCCGCGGGAGCCGGGATCGACGGCTGCTCCCACGGCGGAGGCTCGGCCGGGCGGGCCGCCGGTCTGACGGGCGGCGGCGCCACCGGTGGCGCTGAAAACGCGGTCGGCTCATAGATCATCGTGGGCTGCGCCGGCCGCTCGTCCATCATCGGCGCCGCCGCGGCCTCCTGCTCGGGAGCCTTCTGAGCGTGGCCGTGCGGCGTCAGGGTGCGCTGGCGCGCGGCGCGCACCTTGTGCTCGATCTGTGAGCGGCGGGCCGAATACATCGAGCGCTTGTCGACGGACTTGCGGCGGAGCACGAAAAAGATCGCTCCGATGCCGATCAGCGCTACCAGCGGCCCCGCCAGCAGGTAAGCCATAGGCGCCGATTATCCGGGAATGGACCGTGTGAAACAATCGCGAATGGTGGCTCTTTACGACCGCATACAGAGCGACATGGTGGAGGCGCGGAGGCGCCGCGACGAAGTGGGTCTGGCCACGCTGTCGCTGCTCAAGAGCGAGCTTGTGCGCGCGAGCAAAGACGGAAGCGCCGGGGGGCAGATCAACGACGACCTTGTCGTGCGCGTGGCACGCAAGGAGGTCAAGCGCCGTCAGGAGGCCATCGACGTCTACCGCAAAGCGGGGCGCGAGGACTCGGCGCGACGCGAGGAGGCCGAGATGGCCATCCTCCGCGGCTACCTGCCGGCGGCGATGAGTGAGACAGAGCTCGAGGCGGAGATACGTGCGGTGATCGAGGAGGTCAAGCCCGACGGCCCAAAGGGTTTCGGCGCTGTGATGAAGGCCGCGACCGCCCGGCTTGCCGGCCGCGCGGACGGCACGCAGATCGCCGCGGTCACGCGCAGGCTGCTTGGCTCCTAAAAAAGCTCCAAGCAAGAAAACCTGGAACTCGCCGCCTCCGCCGCGCGGTGCACGCAAGCGCGCTCTGCTCACAGTCGAGCGGCTGCGCGACCTCTATCCCGCCATGACCGAGCTGACGCATGAGAACCCGTTCCAGCTCCTGATCGCAACAATCCTCTCGGCTCAGACCACAGACCGCTCGGTCAACCTCGTCACGCCCGAGCTGTTTCGTCGCTATCCGACCCCCATAGACCTGGGTGCCGCTAACCCCGCGGAAGTCGAGACACTGATCAAGCCAACCGGTTTCTTCCGCGCCAAGACCAAGCGCATCATCGCGGCGAGCCGCGCCCTGGTCGAACTCTTCGCCGGCGCCGTTCCGCAGGACCTGGACGACCTGGTCAAGATCCCGGGGATCGGTCGCAAGACCGCGAACGTGATCCTCGGCGCGGGATTTGGTGTTCCCGGTTTCGCGGTCGACACGCACGTGATCAGGCTCACCAACCGCATCGGCCTGGTGCGCACAAGCGACCCCGTGAAGATCGAGTTCCAGGTCTGCTCGATGGTCCCGAAAGAGGAGTGGACCGCGCTGTCGCTTCGCCTCATCCTACATGGGCGGCGAATCTGCGACGCGCGCCGGCCGCTGTGCGAGGGGTGCGTCCTCAATGACTTCTGCCCTTCGTCGCTGACCCGGCCGGGGCGCCGCCTGCGCAAGGGCAGGCCGATCGGCGAGGCGCCGGGTTCCGACATCAAGGTCGCGCGCTAGCGATTTACGAACGTTTGTTCTACAATCGACCGGGATGGCTGCCCCTGAACCCAGGCTCGCCGACGTCGCCTACGACGAGGTCAACTGCAAGTCGGCGCTCAACCCTGTCAAGAACATGGGCTTCGCGTGGTCGCTCAATCCCTACACAGGCTGCGAGCATCGCTGCGCCTTTTGTTATGTCCGCGCGTTCGAGCTCCGCGCCGACCGGCCGTTCGACGACCGCTATGGGCGGACGGTCAGGATCAAGGTCAACGTCGCCGCCGTCCTGCGCGGGGAGCTCGCGCGCAAAAGCTGGAAGAAAGAGATGGTCGTGATCGGAGCCGCGACCGATCCCTACCAGCCGGCGGAAGGCCAGTATCGATTGACGCGCCAGTGCCTGGAGGCGCTGCGCGACTTCTCGAATCCGGCGGCGATGATCACCCGCGGGCCCATGATCGTCCGCGACATCGACGTGCTGTGCCAGCTCGCGAGACGAGCGAACCTGCACATCACGTTCAGCATCCCCACGCTCGACGACGACGTCTGGCGCAAGACCGAGCCCGGCACCGCGCATCCCAGGCAGAGATTGAGGGCGATCGAAAGGCTCGTCGCCGCCGGCATCGATGTCGGGGTGGGCATGGCTCCGATCCTGCCCGGACTCTCCGACAGACCGGAGCAGCTGGAGCAGGTCGTGAAGGCTGCACGCGAGGCAGGGGCGACGGGGCTGTGGGCGGGGATGCTGCACCTCAAGGACGGCACGCGCGAGCACCTCATGACTGTGCTCAGCAAGCAGTGGCCCGAGCTCGTGCCGCGTTACGAGCAGGCGTACCGCGACCGGGCGTACTTGCCGCCGGCGTTCGGCGAGAAGACGATGCACGAGGTGGCGCGGTTGCGCTCGCAGCACGGCGTGTCGGACCGGCGGCGTGTGGTGTTG
>DASZJK010000361.1:0-4772 GCA_035948155.1 Candidatus Dormiibacterota bacterium | reverse complement strand
CTTCCAGACGCCTGCCAGCGCGGCAGGTGGGAGGAGGGGGTTCCGCGGGGGAGGACAGCCGTCCTCCCCCGCGCCAGTGAATCGCGCCGAGCGGCTCGCCCGCCTGTTGCGAGTGCTCGCCGCGATCATCGCCGAGCCCGGCCTGAACCCGCTCGAGCTGGCCGACCGCGCCGGCGTGTCCGAGCGCACCCTGCGCCGCGACCTCGCCGAGCTGCGCGACCTCGGCTACGACGTCGCCTACACCAGCGGCTACGAGGTCCAGGAAAAGCTCAACCTCGAGGGCCGCGCCAAAGGCAAACCCAGGCGTCGGGGCGACGATGCTCTCCTGCAGGCGGTGGCACAGGCCGTCGAGTCCGCAGGCCTCTGGCGGGACACCGAGCGCGTGGCCGTGCCGGCTCCCAAGCGCGCCAGGTCGCGCAAGACCGGACCCGCGCCCATCGTCTTGATCCCCTCCGGGGACCAGGACGCGGACTTCATCTACGCCACCGGGTTCGCCGTCGAGGTCGGTCTCTACATCCGCTTCGGCGAGGGCGACGACCTCCTGGCCGTGAGCCCCCTCGAGATCGACCGCGCCCGAATGCAGGCGCACGTCAAAACGGTCGTGGAGGACCGCGATGCCAACGCGCACAAGGCGTGGGCGAAATCGGCCTTGCCGCGGCTGCGCGAGCGCGGAGTGAACGAGATTCGCGTCTCGCCCAACCTTCGGGCCGCCTATCTCGAGGACCTGCTGGCGCTTGGCCTCGACGTCGTGGTCGACCGCGAGCTGTTCGTCGCCGAACGACGACATAAATCAAAGGAAGAAGCTCGAGCGATCCGAGAGGCGCAGCAAGCGGCGGAGTCTGCGGCCGTCGAGGTCGTGCGCGAGCTGGCCAGGGCCGACATACGAGAGGGAATGCTCTGGACGGACGGCGAGCCGCTCACCTCGGAGCGTCTGTACGCGGCAGCGCAGCTGACCCTCGGCCGGCGCGGCTTCACCTGCCCCGACATGATCATCGCCGGATCGCCCGACAACGCGCTGCCTCACTACCGCGGCGAGGGCCAGATCAGGGCCAACGCGCCGGTGATCATCGACATCTTTCCGACCAGCCGCCGGACGCACTTCAACGGCGATCTGACGCGCACGGTCGTGGTGGGCGAGATCAGCGAGGAATTTCGTCGCATGCACGCGGCGGTGCTGCAGGCGCTCGATGCCGGCATCGAGACCATCGCGGCGGGCGTCCGCGGCAAGGATCCGCATATCGCGGTGTGCGAGGTGCTCGTCGATCGCGGCTACGGCACCACGAGCAAGGGCTTTGAAGGACCGGATGGCGCGGCGCGGATGAACCACAGCACGGGCCACGGCGTCGGACTCGAGGTCCACGAGGAACCGTCGCTGCGCGAGACGACCGAGTATCCGCTCGAAGAAGGCGACGTCGTGACGGTGGAGCCGGGCCTCTATCTGCTCGGTCTCGGCGGCGTTCGCATCGAGGACACCGGGATGGTGACCAGCCATGGATTCGAGAACTTCACGACGCTGACCCGGAGCCTCGACCCGAGCGACTACCTGTAAAAGGGCGGTTTACGATAGCCGCGGGGATCCCGTGGCTGACGACGACGATCTGGACCGCCAGGCCGAGAAGGAGACGCTGGGCCAGCGCATCAAGCGCATCCGCCTGCAGCGAGGCATGAGCCTGGCCAAGGTGGTGAGGGACGATTTCAGCCGCGCATTCCTCAACCAGGTAGAGCTGGGCAAGGCGCGTCCGTCGATCCGGGTTCTACGCATCATCGCCGACCGGCTGGGCACGGAGGTCGAGTACCTCCTCGAAGGACAGGAGGCGGGCATCGAAAGAGAGCTCGCACTGGAGAGAGGACGCGTGCTCGTGGCCCGCGGCGAGGCGCGCAAGGCGCTGCTCGCGCTCAAGCCCGCCGTCTCTTCCTATGACTGGCCCCTCGGCTCCGACGCGCGCGTATGCCAGGCGCAGTGCCTAATCGCGCTCGGGCGCCGCGACGAGGCGACGGCGATCCTCGATCAGGAGCGGAAGCTGATCGAGCTGCACGCGGACAGCCACCGCCTCCAGCGGCTGCGCGTGGTCGAACGCGGCGGGCAGTTTCATTTCGAGGGCGACCCCGTCGCGGCGCATCTGCACCTCGCGGACCGGGCAACACGGAAGGGCACCAACTACGACGAGCTCGAGCACTACCGCGCGGCGCGGGTCTTGCTGGAGGCAGGCCCCTAGAGGCCGGGCCTCTAGAGGCCGGTGTACGGCCCCGAGCCCCAGCTGATCGTGGGCGGCGTTGTGACCTCCGGCGGCGTGATCTCGATCGTGACGACCTCGTGGTTCTGGAGGACGATCGCGCTCGGATCGGCCGTGTAGAGCTGAGGCCCCTTGCCGTCGTTGTGGTCGATGTAGGTCACGATCTTTTGACCGGACTGGACCGTGAACGTGGCGACGTGTGTCGCGTCAAGCTTGCGCGGACCCAGCCCGTTGGCCTGGCTGTACTGATTCCAAACCGAGAAGAACTGGCCGACGGTGAACGTCTGGGACGCAGGCGACTCGATGTGAATCACGTTGGGGTTCTGCGGGTGGACGTGGAGCCAGTAGTAGCAGGTGACGTTGCCGGACGAGTCCAGCTGGATGCCTGTGTTGCCCGGGAGGTTGGTGACCTGGCCGTTGTACATGATCTGGAGCGCGGCGTGGTAGTGGACCTGCTTGCGCTCGAGGTGGTCGCATGGGATACCCGCGACGGTCGGCGTCGTGGTCGGCTGCGGGCGGCCCAGATAGATGATCCAGACGACCATCGCGATCGTCAGCCCGACCAGGATCAAACCCACCACGATCGGCAGAAGTGGGACGCCCGCGCCGCTCTTCGGCCGGATGGGCCGGCGCGAGGCCTTGCCCTTGCGCGAGCCAGCGCCAGCCTGGGGTCGGGACCTGGGTGCCAAGACGCTTGGTAGAATACCGAAGACCTTTCTGGCCTCGGCCGAAAGCAATTCGCTTTCGTTCGACCGGGGCCTGAAACCCAAAGGAAGGAGGTTCCCCATTGCGGGACTACGAAGTTCTCTACATCGTCCGCGCCGACCTTGACGACGAGAAGGTCCAGGACGCGGTCAAGCGGGTCAACACGTTGATCCAGAGGTCGGGCGGCACGGCCGAGCGCACCAACATCTGGGGCAAGCGGAAGCTTGCCTATGAAGTCAAGCACCAGAAGGACGGCTCCTACGTCCTCCAGGACTTCACGCTCGACCCCAACCGCATCCCCGAGCTCGAGTCCAGCCTGAAGATCACCGAGGAGGTCTTGCGCCACCTGATAGTGCGCAAGCCGGAGAAAGCGGCTCCCGTGACCGCCGTGGCACCGCCACCGCCGGAGGTCGTGCTGGAGCCGATCGCAGCGGAGGTGCCGGCGGCGGCGGAACGGGCGCGCCCGGCGGATGAGGAGGAGGCCTAGATGTCGAACTTGAACAAGGCGTTGCTGATCGGCCGTCTGACCAAGGACCCCGAGATGCGTTACACCCCAAGCGGCACGGCGGTGACCAACTTCAGCATCGCCACCAACCGGTGGTCGACGAGTCCTGATGGCGAACGCAAGGAGTTCACCGACTACCACAACATCGTCGCCTACAACGCCGGCAAGCGAAACCTGGCCGAGATCGTCGCCCAGTACACCCGCAAGGGCGCGCTGGTCTTCATCGAGGGCCGCATCCAGACCCGCTCGTGGGAGGGCCAGGACGGGCAGAAGCGCCGGACTACCGAGATCATCGCCAACGACGTCCAGTTCCTGGACAGCCGCAGCAGCGGTCCCGCCGACGGCGCTCCGCGATCGCGGCCAACGACTTCCGACGACAGCATTCCAGCTCCGGACGATGCGCCGCGCGACGTCGACCCGGACGAGATTCCCTTCTAGGAGTTATCCATGGCAGTTTCCAGACCACCCGCAAGAGAGCACGACGGGCCGCCCCGCCAGGGCGGTGGTCCCGGCGGACCGCGCGGGCCGAAGCGGCAGCACCGCAAGGTATGCGCGTTCTGCGCCGAGAAGATCGACTACATCGACTACAAGGAGATCTCCCGGCTGCGCAGGTTCATCAGCGACCGGGGCAAGATCCTGCCCCGCCGAGTCACCGGGACGTGCGCCCGGCACCAGCGGCCGCTGACCACCGCGCTCGAGCGCGCGCGCGCGATCGCCCTGCTTCCATACACAACGGAGCAGCATTAGGTCAAAATCTCCCTCGCCGCCTAAGCCCTTGATGGAGCGCGCCCTATGACCTTCTCGACCCAGCTGCGTATTCCCGGACCGACCCCGCTTCCCGAGCGGGTCGTCCGGAGCATGAACCGGCCGATGATCGACCACCGAGGACCCGAATTCGCGTCGATCCTGGCCGAGATCACGTCGGGGGCCAAGCGCGTCTTCAAGACCAGGAACGACCTCCTTCTTCTCACATCGAGCGGCACGGGTGGCCTCGAGTCTGCGGTGGCCAACCTGGTGTCGCCAGGCGACGAGGTGATCGTGGCGCTGTCCGGCAACTTCGGCGAGCGCTTCGCCGCGCTGGCCGCGGCGTACGGCGCCGACGTGGTGCGCCTCGAGTTCGAGTGGGGTCAGCCCGTCGACCCGGACGACCTGCGACTGACCGTCGACCGCCACCCCAAAGCCAGGGTTGTCTTGCTGACGCACAACGAGACGTCGACCGGCCTGACCAACCCGCTGCGGGAGCTCGCGCGGGTAGGCCGGGAGTGGGATCGGATCGTCGTCGTCGACGGCGTCAGCTCGATCAGCTCGATCGACATCGAGACCGACGC
>DASZJK010000360.1:0-1604 GCA_035948155.1 Candidatus Dormiibacterota bacterium | reverse complement strand
TCGGCGAGACGGCGCACCTTGGCCTCGTCCATGGTCGGTCACTCCTTCTGTTGTCAGAGCAACGGCGCCGCCATGGTTACCGGACGGGCGACCCTGGCCAGGAGCGGTCGTTCCTCTTGTCACGGAAAGGCCGGCCCCGGCGAGTCGCCCCGCCAGTGGCCGGTTATTCCTCTTCGTTGTAGAGCCGGTGCCGCGCGGACAGCAGCTCGATTTCTGGGTGCGATGCGACCATCCGCTCGCACTCGTCTAGCAATTTTGTGGCGTTTCCCGCGGTGTCAGACACCGCCGCTACCCCGATCTCGGCCCGCCGATGCAGGTCAAGGTGACCAGTCTCGGCGACCGCGATGCCGGGGTAGCGGCGGCGCAGCTCTGCGACGAGCGGCCTGACGACGCCTCGCTTCTGTTTCAGTGAGCGGACGTCGCCAAGCAGCACGTCAAGCGTCAAGGCCGCTACGTACATCGTTGGCCGCTATCAGGCGCGCGGCTTCTCCCGCATCTCGAACGTCTCGATGACGTCCTCGATCCTGATGTCGTTGTAGCCGATGCCGATACCGCACTCGTAGCCTTCGCGGACCTCGGTCACGTCGTCCTTGAA
Source organism: Candidatus Dormiibacterota bacterium (assembly GCA_035948155.1). Classification (GTDB taxonomy): domain Bacteria; phylum Chloroflexota; class Dormibacteria; order Dormibacterales; family Dormibacteraceae; genus 40CM-4-65-16. Next base: position 1,009 of record DASZJK010000360.1, on the reverse strand, counting down.
CCTGCGCAGGCTTTCGACCGTGAGGTTGTCGGAGATGACCACGCCGTCCCGGATGATCCGCGCCTTGCTGTTGCGCGTGATCGTGCCGGAGCGGACGATGCAGCCCGCGACGCTGCCGACGCGCGGTACACGGAAGACCTCGCGGACCTCCGCCGTGCCGAGCTGGACCTCCTCGAACTCGGGCTTGAGCATGCCCTTGAGCGCGGACTCCACTTCCTCGATCGCCTGGTAGATGATCGAGTAGTAGCGGATGTCGACGCCCTCGCGCTGCGCGAGCTCGCCTGCCCGGCCAGCCGGGCGGACGTTGAAGCCGATGATGATCGCGTCGGAGGCGATGGCCAGGTTCACGTCGTCCTGCGTGATGGCGCCAACACCGCGGCCGATGACCCGGAGCTGGACCTCCTCGCCGACGTCGAGCTTGAGCAGCGCGTCCTCCAGGGCTTCCACCGAGCCGGACACGTCGCCCTTGATGATCAGCAGGAGTTCCTGGCGCTCGCCGGCCTTCAAGACCGAGTCCAGGTCTTCCAGCGTCACGCGGCGGCGACGCGAGGCGAACTGGGCAGTCCGTTCGCGCGCCTCGCGGCGCTCGGCGATCTGCCTTGCCATCCGGTCGTCGGAGACGACGAGGAAGTTGTCGCCCGCCTTCGGCACCGCGGTGAGGCCGAGCACCTGCACCGGACGCGACGGAGGCGCCTCGGCCAGCTGCTTGCCGTCCTCGTCGAGCATGGCACGGACGCGGCCGTAGGCCTCGCCCGCCACGATCGAGTCACCGACGTGCAGCGTGCCGCGCTGTACGAGCACGGTCGCCACGGGGCCACGGCCCTTGTCGAGCTGGGCCTCGATCGCGACGCCCTGCGCGTCCTGGTCGGGGTTGGCCCGCAGGTCGAGCGAGGCATCCGCGGTGAGGACGATCGCCTCGAGCAGGCTGTCGATACCGATCCCCTTGGTCGCGGACACGTCCACGAACTGGGTGTCGCCACCGAACTCCTCGGCCACCAGGCCGTACTCG
>DASZJK010000359.1:0-7917 GCA_035948155.1 Candidatus Dormiibacterota bacterium | reverse complement strand
CGGACCATCACGATCAGCGGCGCAAGCAAGACCTACTCCGTGACCGGCTGGCGTGTGGGATGGCTGATCGCCCCCGCCGGGCTCAGCGCCGGCATCCGCAAGGTGCACGACTTTCTGACTGTGGGCGCGGCCCACCCGCTGCAGATCGCCGTCGCCCAGGCGCTCGCCTTCCCCGCGTCCTTTTATGTGGAGCTGCTCGGCGACTACCAGGAACGGCGCGACGCGCTGGTGACCGGCCTGCAGGAGTGCGGGTTCGACGTGACTGCACCGGACGGCGCCTACTACGTGATGGCGGGGATCTCGCGTTTCGGAGCGAGCGACGACGTCGCCTTTGCGCGGCGGCTCATCGATGAGGTCGCGGTTGCGACCGTGCCCGCGTCCAGCTTCTATCACGACCCGGCGCTCGGCCGTGGGCACATCCGCTTCAGCTTTCCGAAAAAGATCGAGACGATCGAGCGAGGACTGGCGGCTGTCCGAACCCTGCGCTCTTAACAGGCTGGGTTGGCGTGGCCGTTGGGCACGCCTAGCCTCGTCGCATGCGCAACCTGATCCGCTCCCCATTGACCTGGCTCGTGGGCGCCGAGATCGTCGTGGTCGGCGCGATCGTCGCGGTGGCCTGGAACGTCGTTGCGTCGGCCGGCCACTCCTCGGTAGCGCAGTCCATCGCCGGGGCGCCGCAGGCCACCGACGATCCGGGATCGACCCTTCCCCAGCTGCCCGAGCTGAACAACCCGGCTGCCCGAGGCCCCTTGCCCGGGCTGGCTCTCGATCCGAGCTTCTGGCGGCAGCGTCTCGGCAACCTGAACGGCGACCAGGTCTACCTGGAGCAGCTCGAGTGGCAGATAGTCCGCAGCGCCGAGGACGCGGTCAATCGCTACCTGGAGACGGTCGTCCTGCCCGCCATCAACCGCGCGGAGCACGCCGGGGGTGTAAGTGTGGCTTAACCCTTCTCCGACGACATCACGACGTTGCCGTTGAGGCTCGCGCCGTCTTCGACCGTGAGCCGGCTCACCCGGACGTCGCCGTCCAGCCGGCCCGAGCCGCCGAGGGTCAGGCGCTTGCGCGCCGTGACGTTGCCGGTGACCTGGCCGCGGACGCTGACGTTCGCGCCTTCGACGGCCGCCTGGATCTTGGCGCCCGAGTCGATCGTGATGTCACCGCTCGCCTTCAGGTCGCCCTCGACGTTCCCGGCGATCTTCAGGTCGCCCTGGATCTCGAGGCGGCCCTGCAGGATGTCGCGCGGGCCGAGGCTGACGACGTTGGTTCCGCCGTTCTGGGTGGCCTGAACAGCGGCCTTTTCAGCTTGAGCCATGGAATCCTCCATCGCGTAATGGGGTCGGACTGGATTTCAGGGAGCTAGCATCGTAACAGCCGTGCGCCGGATCGTCGCTCAAGGTTAAACAGGACCGTGGCCATCATGGATCGCGACTCATCCCGCGAGATGGTTGACCATGTCGTCGACTTTTTCGACGGGGTCGCCCCTCTCTATGACGACTGGGCCGGTGGGCAGCACAGGCGCGTCGCGATGCGACTGGTCGAGCTCGCAAGCCCGGCGAAGGACGAGCACGTCCTCGACGTTGGCACGGGAACCGGACTGGTGGCTCACCTGGTTGCGCCACGGGTCCGACCCGGCTGGGTGATGGGGATCGACCTGTCCGAGAACATGCTCTCGATCGCGCGCGCGAAAAAGGACAAGAACGTCCAGTTCCTCGGCATGGCCGCGGAGCATCTCGTTTTCCGGCCCGATACCTTCGACCTGGTCACCATGGGTGAGGCGCTGACCTACCTCGCCGATCCCGCCGCGGCCCTGGACGAGGCCCACCGCGTTCTGCGCGCGGGAGGCCGGATCGCGATCTCGATCCAGCGGCGGAGCCTCAACACCCGCGCCCAGGAGCTCTTCTTTCAGGCGCTGGCGCCGCTCGCCCGACGCCACTACCTCGACCTCCCTCGCTACAGCAACGCCCGCGCCCAGTTTGGCGAGCCCTGGATGCTCCGCAAGATGCTCGAGGAGGCGGGGTTCGTGGTCGGGCCGGTGACGGACATGGTCACAGGCGGGCGGACGAGCAACGCGCGGGAGTGGACAGATTTGATGGCCGGCGCAGGCCCGCGGCCCTATACCTTGATCAAGGCGCTCGGTCCTCGGTACCGCAATGAGCTGGAGGCCGAGGTCGAGGCTGCGATGGCAAGCCTCGGCGAACCGGACGAGGCGTTCAGGTACCACCACTCCTACGTCCTGGCGCTAGCGAAAAAGCAATAACCATCGCGGCGAGGACGCACAGTCCGACCGCGATCAGGAAGATCTCCCGGTACTCCTGAAGGAACGCTGCCGCGACCAGCCGCTCGAGATGCTTCACGCGCGAGCGCAGGTCGGGGTCATTGAGCACCGGGCTGCCAAGGATCTGATGGAACCTGTAGAGACCGAACGCGGTCAGCGCCGCCAGGCCGGCCAACATCCCCATCGTCCGCGCCAGCACGACCAGGCTCGTCGCGAGCCCGTGGCTCTCCCCGCGCGTGAGCGACAGCACCGCAGCTGTGAGCGGCGCGATGACCAGCCCGAATCCAAACCCGCACACGGCCAACGTCAGGTCGGCCTGGCGGAGCGGTCCGACGCGCAGCGCCAGCTCGTTCGCCTGCCAGCCCGCCATCAAGCCGAACGCGATCGCCGACAGGGCGAGTCCGAGCGCCGCGGCGACGAGGTTGCCGGCGCGCCCGGCAAGCAACCCGCCCGCCACCGCCCCCAGCGGAACGCCGATCAGGAACTGCGTCAGAAGAAGGCCCGAGTCAAGCTGCGTCTGGTTGAAGACCAGCCGGCCAAGGAGCGGCACGTCGACGAGGGTCACGATCAGCGCTGCCCCGATCAAGAGGTTCGCCGACACGACGCCGGCAAATGTCCGGCTGCGCAGCAGGTCTCGCGGGATCAGCGGTTCGAGATGCCGTACGTGGCGCGATGCGTAGCCCGCGAGCACGACCACGGCTGCGACCGCCGCGGGAATCGTGAGCGCGTTGGTGGCGCGATGCTCAGGGTCGTCGGGGTAGAGGGCCAGTACGAGCAGGCCGCAACCGGCCCCGAGCAGGAGCGCGCTGAGCCAATCGACCGACGAGCGCTCGAGCGTCGGCGGCGGAGGCGCCCGACGGGCTGCGATGAAGACGCCCGTGCCGCAGACGACCACCAGCGGCACGTTGAGCCAGAAGACGAACCGCCATCCACCAACCGCGGCCGCGGCGGCCGCCACCGTCGCGCCGTACAGCGGGCCCACCACGCTGCCTGCCTCCTGCAGGGCCGCGACCGAACCGAGCGCAAAGGTGCGCGCGCGGTCGCGATAGAGGTCGGCGGCGAGCGCCAGCGAGAGCGGCACGAGCCCTCCGCCGCCGAGGCCCTGGATGAACCGGCCGGCGACCATCCACGGCAGCCCGGAGAACGTCCACAACCCGGAGGTCGCGGTGATCACCGACCCGACCACGAACGCCGCCAGGCACGCGAGGTACACGGGGATACGGCCGCGCGCGTCCGAGTAGGCGCCCAGCAGCGGCATGGCGACGACGTACCCAGCCAGGAATCCGGTGATGATCGGCGTCGCCTGCTCGAGCTTCTCGATGGTGAGGCCGACGTCGCCCATCATCGCGGGCAGCAGCGTCACAACCACGTAGGCGTCGAGCGCTGCGACGAAGAGCCCTGCGCCCGCGAGGGCGAGCAGGACGCCCCTGTTCAATTACGGCGACGGAGAGGTGATCGCGACCGGCGCATCGAATCCGTTGATGTCGACCTCGACCGCAGCTTCCTTTCCGTTGTCGCCGAACGCACCGTCGAGCACCGCCTTGCGGATCTCGTGGTCCGCGATGCCGACCCACACGCGCGCCGCCACCGGGCCGCTGGAGTTCAGCTGCGAAAGAAGGCTTTTGATCTGGTCCGGCGAATAGGTCGTCGAAACCTGGTATGCGAGCTCTCCGCCGACCTGGTCCGACGACACGTATCGCGGGTTGCTTCCCGCCGGTACGACCGCGGGCAGCCCGGTCCTGGTGTCGAACAGCCTGGCCATGTCGGGGAAGACGGCGGCTTCGGAGGGCGTGGCTTCCTGGAGGGTCGAGAGTGGGAGATGCACGTAAACGTGACCACCCGTGATCACGACCTCGAGGCTGAACGAGATGTCCTGCTCCTTGACGGTGTAGGTCGTGTCGCTGTCCGACGGCAGCCGCACCGCGGTCCTCGCCCCGACAAGTGCAAAGCCCTGGAGGCTCACGGTCCCCTTGGTCATCTTCAGGGTCGCGCTCACAGTCTTGAGCTGCGCCATCGCAGCGGCTCCATCGCGCAGCGCCTTCGTCGCATCCACGGAGGGCGGCGAGCTTCCGCCGCCGCACGCGGCCAGCACAGCGCAGACGATCACCGTCGTCGCCAGAACCCTCATTCGCGAGCCTTGACGATGAGACGCACGGGCCGGTCGAAGAAGAGGTAGTCCCAGGCCCAGTTGATCAGCACCAGCACCTTGCTGCGAAAGCTGATGACGTTGATGAGGTGCACCGTCAGCCAGATGAACCAGCCGACGAAGCCGGAGAAGTGGAAGCCCCGAATCTGCGCGACCGCGGAGTTGCGGCCGATCGTCGCCATGATGCCCGGGTCTTTGTAGCGAAAGGCGCGTGCCCCGCCGTGTCCAACCATCTCCGATATGCACGCCGCGGCGTGTTTGCCGGCCTGCATCGCCACTGGAATCAGCATCGGCAGCAACTGCTGACCATCGCTTGCTCCGGCGAGGTCGCCGATGACGAACACGACCGGATGCCCAGGGACCTGCAGCGTCCCGTCGACTCGGATCCGCGACTGCCGCGCGAGGGGGGCGCCCGTCGTCCGCCCGACGTCCGAAGCCCTCACGCCGGCGGTCCAGATCACCGTGCACGCGGGCACCTCGCGACCGTCGGCGAGGCGCACCGCGCTGTCGGTCACCGCGGCGACCTTGGCCTCGAGCATGACCTCGATGCCCTTGCGCTCGAGCGAGCGCAGCGCGGCGTCGCGCAGCATCGGGTCGAAAGCTCCGAGAACATATGGCGCCGCCTCTATAAGCACCACCCGGACCTCGTTTATGTCGAGGTCGCGGTAATCCTTGCGCAGCACCAGCCGGACCAGCTCAGAGACCGCGCCTGACATCTCGACGCCTGTCGGACCGCCGCCCACGACAGCGAAGCTCAGGAGCGCCCGCCGTCGCTCCGGATCGCTCGTCCATCGCGACTCCTCGAGCTGCGAAAGGATGCGGTTGCGCAGCGCGAGCCCCTCGCCGAGCTCCTTGAGGCCCATCGAGTGTCTCGCGAGGTCGGGGTTGCCGAAGTAGTCGCTCTGCGCCCCGGTCGCGAGGACCAGGTAGTCGTATGCGATCGGCCCGTGGTCTGTCAGCAGGCGCCTTCCATCCAGGTCGACGCTGGTGATCGATGCCTGCCGGAAGTCGGCGTTGGCGAGAGGCCGGATGAGCTGCCGAACCGGGCGCGCGATCTCCCCGGGATCCAACAGCGCCGACGCCACCTGATACAGCAGCGGCGTGAAGAGGTGGTAGTTGTTGCGATCGACGAGCAGCACGTCGACCGGGGCGTGCTTCAGCGCTCGAGCGCACGTCAGACCGCCGAATCCGGCGCCCGCGATCACGACGCGCGGGCGAGTCAAATCCTCATGTCGGGTTGTTGAGCTGTCCTTTCTGCGGGGGATAGCGGCCACGGCCAGTGCCGCGCCGGCGGTTGGCCATCTGTTCGAGCGCTCCCTTGCCGCCGGTCGCCTCGACCAGCGACTTGGGGAGCTTCTGCTTCTTCTTGAGCACCGGCTCGAACAGATCGCCCAGCTTCTCGACCCGCTTCAGCACCTGGTCCGAATCGAAGACGAGGAGCTCAGGGTCTTTTGCCTTGAAACACTTCTCGACCTCGTCCCACGACACAGGCGTCGACACTGTCGGTCGCTTGCGCGCGCGCAGCGAGTAGACGTTGACAGTCGTCTTGTACTGGTCGTTCTGGCTCCAATCGATCAGCACCTTGCCCCCACGCAGCTCCTTGAGCTGCTTGTGCACGGCGAGGTCGGGGTACTTCTCCTCGAAGAACTGGGCGAGGCCCTTGGAGACGACCTTGGTCTCGTCGTAGCTGACCTTGGCGTTGAGGGGGACGTAGAGCTGGAGGCCTTTGGATCCCGACGTCTTGGCGCAGCTCTCCAGGCCGTGCTCGGCGAACAGGTCGCGGAGCATGAGGCCGATGCGGCAGCACTCGACGATGGTCGCGGGCGGACCTGGGTCGAGGTCGAACACCAGGGTGCGAGGCGTTGGAAGGTCCTTCGCGTAGGAGAGAGAGGTGTGCATCTCGAGTGTCGCCAGGTTCGCGAGCCAGACGAGCGTGGGGAGGTCCTGGCAGAGGCAGTAGTACATGTCCCGGTTGTTGCCACCGCTCCAGACCGTCGCCGTCTGCACCCACGGCGGTCGGTGCTTGGGGCAGTTCTTCTCGTAGAAGAACTCGCCGTACACGCCGTTGGGATAGCGCTTCAGCGTCAACGGGTGGTCGCGCGTGTGCGGCAGCAGCACGGGCGCGATGCGCGTGTAGTAGTCGATGACCTGCGCCTTGGTGAAGCCCGCGTCGGGGTACAGGACCTTCTCGAGGTTGGTCAGCTTGAGGGTCCGGCCCTCGATCTGCACCTCGACGGCTGTCTCCTTAGCCACCTTCCCGCACCACCTCCTTCGCGGGCTTGTCGATGCGAAATCCCTTGAAGGACGGCGCGCGGAGCTGCCCGCTCCGCGTCCATTCCACGAACTCGAACTCGGCGACGATTTTCGGCTTGACGAAGTGCGCGGCTCGGGGAGGAGCGGGGCCGGCAACGAAGGGACTCTTGTCGGCGGCAAGCGGTTTTAGCTTTGCATTCAGCTCGTCCAGCGTCCTGTCGGTGAACCCGGTGCCGACCTTGCCCGCGTAGACGAACATCCCCTTGTCATCGTAGTAACCCACCAGCAGCGCCCCGGGGTAGCCGCGCCGCTTGCCCTCGCCATCGAGCCAGCCCCCGATGACGAGCTCCTGCCGGAAATGGTTCTTGATCTTCTGCCACGCACCGGTGCGCCGGCCGGGCTCGTAACGCGAGTCGAGCTTCTTGGCCATCACGCCCTCGAGGTCCGCCTTCGCGCTCGCGTCCTTCATCGTCGCGCCACCGCCCTTCTCGTAAGGCGGCGTCTGCCACGACGGTCCGGTGAGCTTCAGCCCGGCCAGGGCTTTGCGCCGGTCCGCATACGGCTGCTCCATCAGGGAGTGGCCGTCCCGCCACAACACGTCGAACACCATGTAGGTGACCGGGACCTCTTTCATCTTGCGCCGGATCTCGTTCTCTGCTGTGAGGCCCATGCGCTGCTGGATCTGCTCGAAGCTGGGACGCCCTTTGTCATCCAGGGCGACGATCTCGCCGTCCAGGATCACCTCGGCCGAGCCCAGGGCGCGGCCCATGGGGTGGATCTCGGGATAGCGCGGCGTGATGTCCTCGCCGGTGCGGCTCTGCAGGCCGACTCGCCCGCCCTCGACGTACGCGAGCGCGCGGATGCCGTCCCACTTGAACTCGAAACCCCACGCGTCGTCGGGTGTGGGCAGCTTGGTGCTGAGCTTGGCCAGCATCGGCGCGATGTTGTTCGGCATCGGCTTGCGCTCGGGATCCTGCGGAGGATCCATGCGGTGGATCATCCAGTCGTTGCCGCGCGTCTGGAACAGCACGTAGCGGCCCTGCAGGCGCTTGCCGTGGAGCTCGACCATCACCTCGCGGTCCGACCATTTCACGGGGTCGTAGGTGCCTTCGTCCCAGATCAGCACCTTGCCCCCGCCGTACTCGCCCTTCGGGATATCGCCCGCGAACTTGAAGTACTCGAGCGGGTGGTCCTCGACGTGGACGGCGAGGTGATTCTTCTTCGGGTCGGGCGGGATTCCCTT
>DASZJK010000358.1:0-7883 GCA_035948155.1 Candidatus Dormiibacterota bacterium | reverse complement strand
CGCCCTGCAGCGTTCGCCGACGAAGCCGCGCTTGACCCGATGCGTTGCCACGCCGAGCGCCCGCAGCGTCTCAGCGCTCGAGCGGTCGTATGGCGTGAGTATGGCATCGGGCAGGAAGCGGGCCGGCCGGTGCAGATTCCCCAGCTGGTACGCCGCGAGCGCCCATTCTCTTGGTGTTCGCGGGCTCACCTCCAGCACGTCCTCGGGTGCAGCCACCACCACCACGGTTACTCCGTCTTCGATGTAGACGACGTCGCCGTCGTGCAGTTCTACGCCCCGAGGCAGCGAGATGATGAGCTCGCGGTTGCCTCTTGACCGAGCGCGCAGGTGCGCTCGCTCCCGCTCCTCGGCCGTCAGATCAAGCTCATCCACCGCCTCGACCGGCCGATCGAGTTCGGTGAGGTTCCCGAGCACGGCTTCCACGACCGGAACGCCTATTGCCATCGTCGGCGTTTCAGCGCAGGTAATAGAGCTGGGTCAGCGGGAGGGTCTTGGCAGGCTTGACGGTAACGCGTTCTCCGTTCATGTAAACGTGGTAAGTTTCCGGGTCGATCTCGATCTTCGGAAGAGTATCGTTCAGCACCATGTCTCGCTTCGAGATCGTCCGCGTGCGCTTAACGGGCAGCAGCGGCTGGGACTCGATCTCGTCGGCCAGGCCTGCGTCGATCGCTGCCTGCGTGACGAATGAGTAGGCCAGGCGGCGCGGATTCCGGCCGAGGTAACCGTACTGCGGACGGTACTTCAGGGGCTGCCCCGTCATGAGCGCCCCGGCGGGATCACCCATCGCTGCCCAGGTAATGAACCCGCCTTTCAGGATCAACTCGGGCTTTGCGATGAAGTGGTCGGGCCGCCAGAAGACGATATCGGCGATCTTGCCGGGCGCGATCGAGCCGACGTACGAGTCGACACCGAAGCAGATCGCGGGATTGATCGTGACTTTGGCGAGATAGCGCCTGATGCGGAAATTGTCGTTATCGGCTCCGTCTTCTGGCAACCTCCCGAAGCGGACCTTGTTGACGGCCGCGAGCTGGAACGACCGCTGCGCACTCTCAGCTGCTCGTCCGACACCCTGGCTGTCGGCGCCCATCATCGAGATAGCACCGGCGTCATGGAGCACATCCTCGGCTCGCATTGTCTCCGCACGCACCCGTCCCTGAATGAAGGCCAGGTCCGAAGGCACTGCCTTATTCAGGTTGTGGGCCGTGAAGAGCATGTCGAACTCTTCATCGTAGGCGTTAATCGAGAACGGGTTCGTCGGATTTGTCGAGCTCGGCAGGATGTTCGGCTCCCCGACGCAGCGCATGATGTCAGGGGCATTGCCGCCGCCCGAGCCTTCGCAGTGGTACACGTGGATGACGCGCCCGCCGATCGCGGCCATGGTGTCCTCGTAGTAGCCAGTCTCGTTCAGCGTGTCGGCATGGAGCTGAACCTGGAAGTCGTATTCGTCGGCGACTGACAGGCACGCCCGGATCGCGGCGGGAGAAGCCGACCAGTCCTCGTGTATCTTCATTCCGGCCGCGCCGCCGAGGGCCTGCTCGATGATCGTTTCCGGGTCTGACGAATTTCCTTTGCCGAAGTTGCCGAAATTGATCGGGAAGCTTGCCATCGCTTCCAGCATCCGGTGGAGATTCCACGCGCCGGGACACTCGATTCCGACCGTCTTCGGCCCGGATCCCCCGCCGATCAGCGTGGTGAAGCCCGCCGACTGGAACTCATAGAGTTGCTGCGGTGAGTCGAAGTGGGGGTGGATATCGACAAACCCGGGCGTCGCGATCTTTCCCTCGACCGAGAGGATGTCAGTGCTGGGCCCGACGATCAATCCGGGCGTAATATCCATGGTTTCGGGGTTTCCCGCCTTGCCGATCCCCGCGATCTTACCGTCCCGCACGCCGATGTCGCATTTGACGATCCCGAGGAGCGGGTCGATGAGCACTGCGTTCGTGATGACAAAATCCAGAGCACCGTCAGAGCGCTTGAACCGGGAAACCTGACCCATTCCGTCGCGGATCGTTTTCCCGCCGCCAAAGACGAGTTCGTCACCGTAGGTTGTCAGATTAGCCTCTATCTTGGCCACGAGCCCGGTGTCGGCGAGGTGGATGCGGTCGCCGGTAGTCGGCCCGTACTGCGTCGCGTAGTCGCGACGATCGATCAGGCTGCTCACGATGTCCTCCCTGCCCCGCACTCACTCGCCGGCCGAGTCAGCGTAGGTTTCGTCCGGCCGTGGATGCCCTTGGTAGACGTCCCCGCTGAAACAGTAGCCCTGCTGCCGGGCCTTCTGGATTGCCTCGGCCTTTGTCAGTTCGCTGCGCATCGAGCCGTTGGTCAAGTCGTTCATTCCCCTGGACACCTCGGTCCCGCCAAAGCGCGTGATCTGAACCTGGCGGCTCTGGCCTGGCTCGAAGCGGACCGAGGTACCACTCGGGATGTCGAGGCGGAATCCGAACGCAGCCGCCCGGTCGAACGCCAAGGCACGGTTAACCTCGAAGAGATGGTAATGAGCGCCGACCTGGATCGGGCGGTCGCCGGTATTTACGACTTCGATCTGCTTGGTTTCGCGCCCGGCGTTGATCTCGATCGGGCCTTCGCCAAAATCGATTGCTCCGATTCTCGACGGCTCACCCACGTCAAATGCTTCGTCGGGGACCACCGATGTGACCGGAGGCGGCGCAGACCAATTGATCACCTGAGTTGTGGTAGTCATTCAGAGCTCTTTTCCGCCTCGCGAATCGGGTTCGTGACGGTGACCAGTTTCGTTCCGTCAGGGAAGAGGGCTTCGACCTGGATGATCTTCACCATGTCGCGAACGCCCTCCATCACGTCGTCGCTGGTCAAGATGTTCTCCCCGTACTGGATCATGTCGACAAGCATCGGGATGGAGCCTTCCCGCGCCCGTTCGAGGATTTCGTCGCAGATAAGCGCGATAGCCTCCGGCTCGTTCAGCTTGACACCCCGCGCCAGCCGGCGCCGGGCCATCTCCGCCGCCGTCCAGATCTGCAGTCGTTCCTCCTCGCGAATCGTGAGATGCACGCGACAGACTCCTTTCTGCTTCTATCTCAGTTTGGAAGGAAGGGTTCTGAGGTCGCTGCTGTCAGGAAGCCTGCCTCTCGCGCGGCTCCGATGACTCGCGTGAGCCGCGCTAGGGGAGCACTCTGTGCCCGCGCGAACGACGGGCGTCTTCTCATCTGGCTAGTCGGCTGGTGGCCGCTCGTGAGCAATGTGCCGTTTGGGTTCTCATGGCCGTCGAAGACCTCGTGAACCGTGTACCCGAGGGATGTACCCGAGGGGAGCACGATCACACTCCCGGTGGCGCCGGGTGTTGGTGGAGCCAGAAATCGCCGGTTCCTGACCGCTGTGTTCAGTCTGCGCGGACATAAACGCCATAACGACCTTGCCGGTCACGAGCGGGGTCGTCATTGACGGAGATTCGCGGGTGGATCTTGTAGCGCGCGGGGTGCTGCGAGACGATGGGTACTCAGCAAGCAGGGTAGGACAGATGCCGCCCATTATCTCCCGGGGTTTCAGGGGCCGCCGCGAAGACGCGCCTCCGGGCCGCGTGCCACCGGGCCAGTACGTGACCAGGGACTTTCCCGTGCTGTCAGCTGGTCCAACCCCGCACACGCCGCTGCAGCGATGGGACTTCACCATCAGCGGCGAGGTGGACGAGCCGCGTCGCTGGACGTGGGATGAGTTCCGCGCGCTGGCGAGCGAGCAGATCACCGTCGACATCCACTGCGTGACCAAGTGGTCGAAGCTGGACACCATGTGGCAGGGTGTCCGGATCGACACGCTGCTCGAGGGCATTGAGACGTCGGCCGAGTACACGGTCGCGTTCAGCGACGGGGGGTACACGACGAACGTCCCGCTCGAAGACCTCACCGGAGGGAAAGCGTGGGTCGCGTTCAGCTACGACGATGAGCCGCTGCAACCGGTGCACGGCGGCCCGGCGCGGATGCTGGTGCCCCACCTGTACTTCTGGAAGAGCGCGAAGTGGGTGCGGGGACTGCGGCTGACGGCGGCCGACGAGCCCGGCTTCTGGGAGACCAACGGATACCACAACTACGGAGATCCGTGGAGGGAACAACGGTACTGGGGCGACTGACCTGGCAGCCCGCGGACGCGACCGGCGTCGTCGCGGAGACGCCGCGCGCCAAGACGATCGCGTTCGACGTCCCCGGCTGGGCGGGGCATCGCGCGGGGCAGCACCTTGACGTTCGGCTGACCGCCGAAGACGGCTACCAGGCGGAGCGCAGTTACTCGATCGCGTCGGCACCGGATGGCACGCGCATCGAGCTCACAGTGGTGCGCATCGCCGACGGCGAGGTCTCACCGTACCTGACCGACGATCTGCACCCGGGCGACCAGATCGAACTCCGCGGCCCGGTCGGCGGCTACTTCGTCTGGGAGCCGCCGCTGGGCGGTCCGCTGCTGCTGGTCGCCGGCGGGTCGGGCGTCGCACCGCTGATGGCGATGATCCGGCTTCGCGCCGCAGCCGGGAGCGATGTGGACACCCGGCTGCTGCTGTCCTCACGCGGCTGGAACGACATCATCTACCGAGAAGAACTCGAGCGGCTGAATGGCAACGGCCTCACGGTCGTGCACACGCTGACCATGTCGCAGCCGCCCGGCTGGGCGGGCTATGCGCGCCGCGTCGACGCGGAGATGCTCGCGGAGGTCGGCCCGAGCCCAGCCGAACGGCCGCTCGTCTATATCTGTGGCCCGACGCCGTTCGTCGAGGCTGCGGCCCAGGCGCTGGTGCACCTCGGGCACCAGCCCGAGGCGATCAAGACCGAACGGTTCGGGCCAACGGGAAGCTGAGATGGACGAATTGATGCTCGACGGCAACGCGGTCGCAGGCATGCTTACGGAAGTGTTCGCCGTCGAAATGACCACAGCGATCGTGACGTGCGGCAACTGCGGCACGTCCGGCGCGGTCGGGGCGATGCACGTCTTCCGGGGCGCCGGAATCGTCATGCGCTGCCCGAACTGCGACAACGCCGTCGCGAAAATCGTCATAGACGGCACGCGCATGTGGATGAACTTCACCGGCATGCAGACGCTGGAGATCACCCGGTAACAGACGGGTCATTCCGGCAGGCGATGGCTCCCCATCGAGCGCGACGCCAAGATAACCTACAGCGACACCCGTAGGGAGTTCGCAACGGACTAGGATTCACGGAGAGATAAGTATGTCGAATGAACAATCCGAGGCGACGCAGGCCTTTCAGGGTGACAAAGAACGCGACGGGCACCTTTACATGCAGACGAACGAGACCCAGAACGCCATCATCCATTATCTTTGGTCTGCAAGCGGCATCCTTACCGAAGCGGAACGTATCCTCACGAACGGCTCCGGTTCCGGGGGTTTCAGCCCGATCTACCAGATCAACCGGCCCAACGATTTCGAGGGCGCGGGTAGCGTCATCCTCACGCCAGATCGGCTGTTTCTGTTTACTACCAATGCCGGAGACAATTCGGTCTCCAGCTTCGGTGTAGGCGAAGACGGTCGGCTCACCCTGCTGGACGTCAAGCCGACGGGGAACGGCGTGACCGGAAGGAGTGGCACCGCCGATTCGCTGGCCTATGCCCCCTCGAGTCGCACCCTCTTCGTGCTGCATTGTTTCGGCCCCGACCATATCCGGCTGCTGTCGGTCGACAGCGAAGGCAAGCTCACAGCGCGCCCGGAGCGATACTCGGTGAACACGCACGACAAGACGGATCGTGTGACCACTAGCGCAGCGCTCTCGCCCGACGAGAGATTCCTCCTAGTCGGCAACATCATGGATGAGCGGCCCTCCACGAATCCGGACGGTACGCCAAAGTATGTCATCGCGAATATCCAAGACCCCGACGGCCTCGTCGTGTTCCCCGTGGGCGGGGACGGCACGCTCGGCGGCCCCTCGTTCTACGACGGGGGAGGCGCTGTGGTCTTCTACATGGCCTTCCTGAACAGTCGGCCGGACAGCTTCCTCATCGGAACGGCCATCGGCGACGGAGTCGTCATGGGCAGCATCGACGCAGACGGCAGGATCAGCATCGGCCCGCTCGTACCGCTCGACACCAGCGCCGGCAAGCCCTCCGAGTTGTGCTGGCTTGCCATCACCCCGGATGACCGACTGGTGTTCACCACGAACTTCGGTTACAGCAACATCAGCAGCTATCGCATCGTGAGCACCGAACTCGCCATCGCGAAGGATCCCGCATGCCCGAAGGTTCCAGGAGATGGCACCTTCAGGGCATTCAATGGAACCGTCAGCAGCGGCCCGAGTGATAGCTGGATTACGCCAGATGGCGCCTACCTCTACCAGATCTACGGGAATGCCGCGAAACTGGCGGGCTACGCCATTCAGCCGGACGGTTCGCTTAACGAGATTACCAGCGTGAGCATTCCCTACAATAGTCCGCAGGGCTTGGCAGGATTCTGATTCCACCCATCCAGGGCGTGATCCAGCGCACCGAAGCCTAGCAAACAACATCAATGAAGGGACCTGCGCAGTCAATCACGGCGGGTAGATGCTGAACACCAAGCCCGACCGCAGCCCTCTATGCCTCGCCGTGCACCGGTCCCGCGCCGCCACCTCATCCGACACCACATCACGGCACCGGGACACGCCCTGAACGCGCCTTATTCCGAACACTTACCTGTCTCGAAAATCACCCAGGGTAAATGTCATACCCCGGCCTCTAAACCCGGGCTCCAGAACGCGCCGCGGACACCACCCGGCGCCAGCAACCTGATGAAGACTATGGTGGTGCCTTATGAGCCTTCGGCGCCTGGCTCTTGTCCGGTGTCCAGTTGCGTCTGTACCTGGGTTAGCTGAAAGGCGCGCTTGTAAACCGCATTGCTGGCACTGGCCAGCATCATCGCCGCAGCGCCCAGTTTCATAGCCGCGTCGTGCATGTCATGTGCCATCGTCTCGCTGGCACCCTTTATGTTCAGCATGCAATGATCTAGGGTCTGCTGGACGTCTGGTGGATTGCTCATTCCGGCTCCTTTGCAGCCATGGCTGACCTGACCAGTCACGACCAGCGCGACGGCGCCGACCGAAGCCGTCTCGTCGACTGGTACCGGGCCGGGCCGGCGCTCCGACTCGAGCGGCCCGTCGTAGCCAGACGCCACTTACGCGTGGCCCCTGTAACGTCCTCTATCGCGGGCTCATCGTATAGCCGCTATTACAAAAGCCGCTCATACAGCGACGTCATCTCCGGCATAACCTGCTCTCCCTGAATCGGGTCAACTCGGTTCAGTTCCATGCTCGGCACCCTGCGGCATCCCACATCGTCAAACCGGGTACGGTCCGGGTGCACGGCGACGGCCGCGCAGGCGCCAGGCCAGGTCCATGGCATCGGCGCCCGCGTCCGCGGACGCGAATCCCTCCTCGTACGTACCACACGACCAGCGCTTTCCACATGGCCGCTGCCATGGCGATCCCGCGCTTTGAGCCGGGGGACCATCCCGTTGACCGGAGGGACTAGCTGTCTTGACGATGTGGGCCGCTGGGGAGGGCGCGACTCTGTACCCATGTTGGAGGTACTGGACGGCAACTCGATCGGCGGCCTGCTGATCGACGTCTTAGGCGCCGACCTGACCGCTGCGAGCAGCACGTGCGGCACGTGCGGCGCCGTGAGACCGGTGGCTGAGCTGGTTGTCTACCGGCGAGGACCCGGCACCGTCGTCCGCTGCCGGACCTGCAGCAGCATCCTCATGGTGTTCGTCCAGGCGCACGGCGTGGCCTGCGTCGATCTGACCGGGCTGGCCAGCATGAGTCGGACGGAACCGGCCTTATCCGCGGAATGCGGTCCGCAGGAATGCGGTCCGCAACAGATCAATATGCCTAACGAGCAAACAGAAAGGGACACGGAAAGATGAGTACTCCGAGCCAACC
>DASZJK010000357.1:0-2004 GCA_035948155.1 Candidatus Dormiibacterota bacterium | reverse complement strand
GGGTCGACTTGCCGTGGTCGATGTGACCCGCGGTCCCGACGACAAAGCTCATTTGTTTACGGTCTTGGCCGCGACCTCGACGCAGTCGACGAGCGTCTCGTCCTCGCCCCTCAGGACCGTGCGAGGATCGATGCAGCACTGGTCGTTTTCGATGCGGGCGATGACCGGAGGGTCGCCGCGCCGCAACGCGGTCAGCAGGCGCGAGGCGGGTCCCTTGATCGCGAGGAGGTGTGAGGGGATCGGATGCTCGGGCAGCGAGCCGCCGCCGACGGCCGACGAGCCCTCGACCAGCGCGGTGGCGACGCCGCGGTCAGCCAGCTTGACCGCCCAGAAACCCACCCGCCGGCGCAGCTCATCCGAGGAGGCGTGGAGCATGTGGTCGACGGGGATGTCGTCGCCGTGCCCCGTGAGCCGCTGCCTGAGCGTCGCTTCGAGCGCGGCCAGGGTGAGCTTGTCGATGCGCACCGCTCGCGCCAGCGGATGCCGCGCCATCTTCCGAACGGCGTCGACGCCGCGGTCACCGCGACCAAGCGCGATTCCGGACTGCGGGCCGCCCAGCAGCTTGTCGCCGGAGAAGGTGACGACGTCGCTGTGCTCGAGAGATTCAGCGATGGTCGGCTCGTCGCCGATCGGTTGAGCGGCGCCGCTTCCAAGGTCATCGATGAGAAGCACGCCGTGGGCCCGCGCGATCTTCGCCAGCTCGCCAAGGCTCGCTGCCTCGGTGAACCCGGTGACGCGGTAGTTCGAGGTGTGCACGCGCAGGAGCGCGCCCGTCTTCGCAGTGATCGCCTGCTCGTAATCGGCGGCGCGGGTCCGGTTGGTCGTCCCCACCTCGACCATGCGCGAGCCCGAAAGGCGCATCACATCGGGCATTCGAAACGACCCGCCGATCTCGACGAGCTGACCTCGCGACACGATCACGTCCTTGCCCCGCGTCAGCGCGGTCAGCGCCAGGAGGACCGCCGCCGCGTTGTTGTTCACCACCAGGGCCGCGTCGCAGGAAAAGAGCGATGTCAGCAAGCCCGAGACGAGCGAGGCGCGCTCCCCGCGTTTGCCCGATTCGATGTCGAGCTCGAGGTTGCTGTAGCCCGCCGCCACCCGGAGCGCTTCCACGGCCGCCTTCGACAGTGGCGCCCGGCCGAGGTTGGTGTGCAGGACGACGCCGGTCGCGTTGATCACGCGGCGCAGCCGAGGCGCGGCCAGCCGCCGCAGGCGATCCGACACCGCGGCCTCGCGCTCGGCGCCGTTCGCCTTCCCCTCTCGCTCGGCGGCCAGCTGCTCGCGGATCGCCTCCACGACACGCTCGCGCCCGTACGCGGTTACGAGCTGCGCGTACGCCGGCTCGTTGATGAGCCTCCCTACAGCAGGCAGGGAAACAGGAACGTCAGGTTCGGGATCCTGTAGTCGACGCATGCGTTCAATGAGATTAGGCTTGCCGGCTCGAAGAAGGGCGACATGACGATCGAAAGCAGGCTGATTCCGAAGAGGAACTGGAACACGACGACCGCGATGACGCAGCCGACCCAGATCTCCCGCTGCCGCACGCTGACGTCGTAGAAGAACCGGGCGTTCCGGCTGCGGAGCAGCGCCTCGATGATGTTCCACCCATCGAGGCCAGGGATCGGGAGCAGGTTGAAGGCGAACAGGGAGAGGTTGAGGAACACGATCGCGAACAACCCCGCCGCCAGCAAGCCCGGTCCCGGTGTGAACGAGTACGGCAGACCGAGCTGGAGGAGTCCCCGCAGGAGGAATCCCAGGACGATCGCCACCAGCAGGTTGGCCGCGGGTCCGCCGAGCTGGTAGATGACCCTCTGGCGCGTGGTGGTGATCCGGTTGGACTGAATCGGGACCCTGCGGCCCCAGCCGACCAGGGCGAAGAACACCGCGAGCGCCCCGTAGGGGTCCAGGTACCGGCGCGGGTCGGGTTTGAGATAGCCGAAGTAGCGGACGGAGCGATCGCCGAGCCAGTACGCGGCTGCCGCGTGCCCGATCTCGTGCACAGGG
>DASZJK010000356.1:0-1621 GCA_035948155.1 Candidatus Dormiibacterota bacterium | reverse complement strand
GCAGCACGCGCTCGAGCTGATGCCGGAGATCGTGGGCGACGAGTCGGTCGGGGTGAAGTACGCCATCAACGGGATCCTGTCGCTCACGCCGGACGGCATGCCGGTACTGGGCGAGTCGCCCGACGTCAAGGGCCTGTGGTCCGCCGCCGCCGTGTGGGTGAAAGAAGGGCCTGGCACCGGGAAGGCGATCGCCGAGTGGATGGTGCATGGCGAGTCGGAGATCGACCTTCATTCCTCGGACATCGCCCGCTTCCACGAACATCAAAAGACGCGCGCGCACGTGCGCGCGCGGGCGGCCGAGGGATTCAACAAGACCTACGGCATCGTCCATCCCTCGGAGCAGTGGGCGTCCAACCGCAACGTCCGCCTGGCGCCGTTCCACGTCCGCGAGCGCGAGCTGGACGCGGTCTTCTTCGAGGCCGCCGGATGGGAGCGGCCGCAGTGGTACGAGTCCAACGCGCCACTGCTCGAGGAGTTCGGCGACCGCGTCACGCGACGCACGTCCGAGTGGGAGTCGCGCTGGTGGTCGCCGGTCATCAACGCCGAGCACCTCGCCATGCGCGAGCGCGCGGGCCTGTTCGACCTGTCCGCCTTCACGATCTTCGACATCGTCGGCCCGGGCTCTCTGGAGTCGGTGCAGTGCGCGGCGCTCCGGCAGATGGACGTGCCCGTGGGCCGCGTCGTCTACACGCCGGTGCTGAGCCCGGGCGGCGGGTTCAAGTCCGACCTGACGATCATGCGGCTCGGGGACGACCACTTCCGCGTCGTCACCGGCGGCGCCGCGGGCATGTCCGACAAGAAGTGGTTCCGCGACCAGCTGGTGGGTGGAGCGCAGCTCGCCGACCTGACGTCTTCGATGACGACGATCGGGCTGTGGGGCCCGCGCGCGCGTGACGTGGTCTCGTCGACGACCTCCGACGACGTCTCGAACGAGGGCTTCAAGTTCGGCACGTGCCGCGTCGTCGAGATCGGCACGCAGCGCGTGCTCGCCTCTCGCATCTCGTACGTCGGTGACCTGGGCTGGGAGCTGTACGTGCCCATCGAGCAGGGACTCAAGCTGTGGGACACGCTGTGGGAGGCAGGGCGGCCGCACGGGCTGGTGGCGTGCGGCATCGGCGTGTACGGAACTACGGGCCGCCTGGAGAAGTGCTACCGCGCGCACGGCAACGAGCTCGAGACCGAGTACAACGTCGTCGAGGCCGGCATGGCGGCGCCGCGCGTCAAGGACGAGGACTTCATCGGCAAGGCGGCGCATCTGCGCCACCGCGAGGAAGACCAGGCCGCGGTGCTGTGCACGCTGACTGTCGACGACCACTCCTCCCACCATCGTTCAGGACATTCAGGCGAGAAGCGCTACATGCTCGGCCGCGAGCCGATCCTGCGGCGTGACGGGTCGCGCATCGTCGACCGCCACGGGCGCGGCTCGTACGTGACCAGCGCGGGGGCCGGCCCTTCGGTCGGCAAGCACATCCTGATGTCATATCTCACGCCTGAGGAGGCCGTCGTCGGCAACGAGCTGCGGGTCGAGTACATGGGCGAGCTTTACCCGGTCACGGTCGACGTCGTGGGCCCGACACCCCTGTTCGACCCAGAGAACGCGCGCATAAGGTCATAGACCACC
>DASZJK010000355.1:0-5333 GCA_035948155.1 Candidatus Dormiibacterota bacterium | reverse complement strand
CAGCATCGAGGAGTCGGATGAGGCGATCGACGCAATGCTCGTCGAGCAGCGTTTCGGACGCAGCGGCGCGACCGTCGTGGTCGAGGAGCGGCTCGAGGGTCCGGAGCTCTCGGTCCACGCGATCACGGACGGCACTGATGTCATCGCCCTGGTTCCGGCGCGCGACTACAAGCGCGCGCGGGAGGGCGACAGGGGCGCGAACACCGGAGGCATGGGCGCCTACTCACCTCCAAAGCGCGTCGATGACGCGCTTGTGGCGGAGGTGGTCGAGCGCGTCATTCGGCCGGCAATCAACGCGCTCAGGGAGTCGGGAGATGAGTTTCGCGGAGTGCTCGACGCGGGCCTGATGCTGACCGCGGGCGGAATCCGCACGCTCGAGTTCAACGCGCGCTTCGGCGACCCCGAAGCCCAGGTCGTCCTGCCTCGGCTGCAGAGCGATTTCGTGGCGCTGGCGCTGGTCGCCGCCAAGGGCGGAGTCGCGGATCACCCCGACCTACGCTGGAGCCCGCAGGCGTGCGTCGGCATCGTCGTCGCGTCCGCCAACTACCCAGACGAGGCGGCGATGAAGCTGGGCCAGCGCATCAAGGGACTGGCCGAGATGCCGCCCGGAGCGCTCATCTTCCATGCGGGAACGCGGTTCGAGCCAAGCACCGGGTTGGTCACCGACGGCGGCCGGGTCGTCACGTCCGTCGCCCTGGGCGATACGGTCGGGCAGGCGCGTGAGACCGCCCTCGCCGGCGCTCGGCAGGTACGATTCGAAGGGGCGTTCTTTCGAAGCGACATAGCTGAGGAGGCGGTTTAGTTGCAGCCAGTCGTCGGAATCATCCTCGGCTCCAGGTCGGACCTGCCGTTGATGGAGTCGTGCGTCAAAGTCCTGGAGGATCTTGGATTGACGCACGAGCTGAAGGTGTGCTCTGCCCACCGTAATCCGCGCGGCGTCATGGAGTGGGCAACGAGCGCGCGAGCGCGCGGGTTGAAGGTCGTGATCGCCGCGGCCGGCGGCGCGGCTCACCTGCCCGGTGTCGTGGCGGCGTGGAGCGACCTCCCTGTGATCGGCGTTCCTGTCCCCACGCAACACCTGGGCGGCGTCGATTCGCTGTACTCCATCGTGCAGATGCCGGCTGGAGTTCCCGTCGCGACCGTGGCGATCGGCGAGGCCGGCGCGAAGAACGCGGCCTGGCTCGCGGCGCGGATCATCGGCCTGTTTGACGCGTCGGTCGAGTCGACCCACGCTGAGAAACGAGCGGCCCTCGCGGTCTAGTGGCGAAGAAGAAAGCCCGCGTTCGTCTCGTCGACACGACTTTCCGTGACGCGCAACAGTCGCTCCTGGGCGGCTACCTCCGTGCCCAGGAGATCGTGCCGATCGCGGCGGAGATGGACTCGATCGGTTTCACCGCCATGGAGGCGTTCGGCGGCGCCACGTTCGAGACGCAGCTCATCATCCACGAAGATCCGTGGGAGCTCCTTCGCAAGCTCAACAAGGCGACGCCCAACACGCCGATCCAGGCCCTGATCCGCGGCCAGAACCTCGTCTCCAAGCGCAACTTCGCCGACGACGTCGTCGAGCTGTTCATCAAGCATTCGGCCAGGAGCGGCGTCGACGTCTTCCGCTTCTTCGACCCGCTCAACGACCTGCGCAATATGGAGGCCTCGATCGCAGCCGCGCTCAAGGCCAAGAAGAAGGTGCAGGGCACGCTTTGCTACGCAATCTCGCCGGCGCACAACCTCGAGCTGTGGGGTTCGCTCGCCAAAGGCCTGGTCAACATGGGCTGCCACGAGATCGTGATCAAGGACACGTCCGGACTGCTCAGCCCGCAGGCGACCTGGGAGCTGGTCACGGCGCTCCAGCAGATGGTCAAGGTGCCGATCGACGTGCACTCGCACTGCTCGAGCGGCATGGCGCCGATGGCCTACATGGCCGCGGTCGAGGCGGGCGCCGACGTGCTCGATGTCGCGATGTCGCCTCTCGCGTGGGGCGCGTCGCAGCCGGCGGGCGAAAGCGTGGTCGCGGCCCTGCGCGGCGGCGAGTACGACACCGGCCTGGACCTGGCGAACATGTGGGACGCGCAACGCGACGTCGAAGAGCTGAAACGCAGGCACATCGACCACCTGAGCCCCTTCGCCGACCGGGTCGACGCGAGCATCCTCCGCTACCAGATGCCCGGGTTCATGCTCGAGGACATCGTCAAGCAGCTGGCGGCGCACAACGCAAGCGACCGCATCGACGACGCCCTGGAAGAGGTGAACCGGGTGCGCAAGGACCTTGGCTATCCGCCGCTCGTCGCCCCGATCCGGCAGCTGATCGCGACCCAGGCCGTCTACAACGTGATCGGCGGCGAGCGCTACGCCACCGTGACACAGGAGCTGAAGGATTACCTGCAGGGTCTGTACGGACGGCCGCCCGTGCCCGCGGACCACGAGCTGCGCCGGCTCGTGCTGGGTCGCGAGGAACCGATCACGATCCGGCCGGCGGACCTGCTCGAGCCGCAGGTCGAAGCCGCTCGACAGCAGGTGCGCAAGCTCGGGTTCGAGCCGACCGACGACCTCGTCCTGATCCATCTGATGTTTCCGCACCTGGCCGCCGATTACGCGCGTGGTCCCCAGCCGCCCGAGGACAAGGACGGCGCGAGGGCCGTCGGGGTAAA
The DNA here is from genome assembly GCA_035948155.1 of Candidatus Dormiibacterota bacterium. Lineage (GTDB taxonomy): Bacteria > Chloroflexota > Dormibacteria > Dormibacterales > Dormibacteraceae > 40CM-4-65-16. The sequence goes on along the minus strand of DASZJK010000355.1, from coordinate 2,688 downwards.
AGCTTCTGAGCCCGAATCTGTGCCGGTCGCCCCCGCCGACCCGCCGGCGACCCCCGCGCCTGCGGCGCAGGGACCCCAGCAGGTGGCCGCCTCCACCGCCGAGTTCGACGTCGAGGTCGAAGGCGAGGTGTTCAAGGTCCGGGTGAGCGGCGCCGGCCTCGCCGTCATGCCGGTGCCGGCCACGTCCGCGGCCGCGCCCGCGACGGCTGCGCCAACGCGACCGAGGTCGGGCGAGGGCACGGTCATGGCGCCGATGCAGGGCCTGATCGTCAAGATGCCCGTCAAAACCGGGGACGCCGTCAAGCTCGGCGACGTGGTCGCTGTCCTCGAGGCGATGAAGATGCAGAACGACATCGTGACGACGGTGGCGGGAAGGGTCAGTGACGTTTATGTCAAGGAAGGCGAGGTCGTGTCGCCCAACCAGCCTCTGCTCGCGATCGCTTGAAAAAGAAATTGTTCGCGAAGATCCTCATCGCCAACCGCGGTGAGATCGCGATCCGGGTCATGCGCGCGTGCCGTGAGCTGGGCATCAAGACCGCGGCGGTCTACTCGGACGCTGACCGGTCCGCCATCCACGTCCGCTACGCCGACGAGGCGCACCACATCGGCGCCGCACCGGCGACGGAGTCGTACCTGCAGCTCGAGCGCATCGTCAAGGTCGCGCACGACTGTGGTGCCGAAGCGATCCATCCCGGCTATGGGTTTCTATCGGAGAAGGCGCCATTCCCCGAAGCGTGCGAGGCAGCCGGCATCAAGTTCATCGGGCCGCCGGCATCCGCGATGCGCGCCCTGGGCTCGAAGCTCGCGGCGCGACAGCTGGCGATCGAGCACGGCGTGCCCGTGACGCCGGGCAGCGGCGCGGTCGATCCCTCCAACGCGCTCGAAGCCGCACGCAAGATCGGCTTCCCCGTGATGCTCAAGCCCTCCGGCGGCGGAGGTGGCATCGGCATGAAGGTGGTCGAATCGGAGAAAGAGCTCACGTCCGCGATCGAGAGCACGGCGCAAGCCGCGCGTTCCGCGTTCGGCGACGCGACTGTCTACCTCGAGCGATACGTGCGCAAACCGCGGCACATCGAGATCCAGGTCATCTGCGACAGCCACGGGCACGCGGTGCACCTGGGCGAGCGTGAGTGCTCGATCCAGCGGCGGCACCAGAAGATCATGGAAGAGACTCCATCGCCCGCGATCACACCAGAGCTTCGGGCCGCGATGGGCGACGCCGCCATTCGCGCCGCAACGGCAGCGGGCTACGTCAACGCGGGGACGGTCGAGTTCATCTTCAGCGACCGCGAGTTCTATTTCCTCGAGGTGAACGCGCGGCTCCAGGTCGAGCATCCGATCACCGAATCGGTGACAGGCATCGACCTGGTCAAGGAGCAGATCCGCGTCGCCGCTGGTCTCGAGCTGAGCTTCACCCAGGAAGACGTGAGGTGGAGCGGCCACTCGATCGAGATGCGGATCAACGCCGAGGACCCGACGCGCAAGTTCATCCCCAATCCCAAGCGCATCGGCCGATGGGTCGCGCCCGCGGGACCCGGGGTCCGTGTCGACTCGGGCTTTGGCCCCGGATCTGACGTGCCGCCCAACTACGACTCGCTCGTGGCAAAGCTGATCGTGCACGGGACGGACCGCGCCGAGGCGATCGCGCGCGCCAGTCGCGCGCTGCGCGAGTTCGTGGTGGTCGGACCGGCGACCACGATCCCCTATCACCGCGCGATCCTCGAGAACAGCGATTTCCGCGCCGGCAACCTCAGCACCCGGTTCATCGAGGACCACCCCGAGCTGATCGACCAGGCGAAGAGCTACGCCGCCGACGTGTCGCCTTTCGACTACGGACCGGATCCACGCCATGTGGCCGCCGCGGCGGCGGCAGTGGCCGCGGTGGTGCGGCGATAGCCAGGCTCAGCCACCCGTCTCTGCGCCCGTTCGATGTCGCGAGCACAGCTGTGCGCGGGAAGTCGGGGTATTTCGAGCTGCGCGACGACGCGATCCGCTTCCCCGATGGAGCGACCGCGGTCTACAGCGTTGTCACGAACCCCGATTCGGCTTTCGTTGTGCCGCATTTCGACAACGGCGACACGATGCTCGTGCGGCAGTGGCGCCATGCGTGGGACGTATCGTCGTGGGAGGTCCCGGCGGGGACCGTCGACGGCGAGGAGGACCCGCTCGCATGCGCACGGCGCGAGCTGGCCGAGGAGACGGGTCTGGTCGGCGAGCGCTACACGTCGCTCGGCGTCGTGCATGGGGCGGCGTTTCTCACGGGCCGCGCGCACCTGTTTCTCGCCGAAGCGCTCACCGAGTCCGCTCGCAACCCAGAGACCTATGAGCAGGACATGGAGGTGCTTCGCCTTCCATTTCGGGAGGCGTTGGACGCCGCTCTCGAGGGACAGATCATCCACTCGGGCTCGGTGACCGCCCTGTGTCGTGCCGCCCGAGCCCTGAAGCTGATCTGAGTCCGCGAGCGCCGGCGCTCGCGGGTTTCGCCGGACAGATTTAGCCGCGAGTGCCGGCGCTGGCGGTTAACGCGACGGCGTAGGCGACGCCGAGGGCGACGACAACGACTTGCGCTCGGCGTGCTTCGTCGTCGCCGGTCCGAGCAGGTCGAGGTCGTATTCGGCCGCGACCTTCTGCCCCTGCACGTCGCGCACCGAGGTGCCCACGACGAGCCGGTAGTGCGCGCTCGCCTTG
>DASZJK010000354.1:0-3292 GCA_035948155.1 Candidatus Dormiibacterota bacterium | reverse complement strand
CCGCCTCCGCCGTTGGGCGCGGTGTTGCCGACCCATACGCCTACGACGATGTCGGGGTTGTAGGCCATGATCCACGAGTCGGGGATTCCGCCCTTTCCGTTGTCGCTGGTGCCGGTCTTGCTCGCCATCTGGCGGTTCCAGCCGAAGCCCCAGGTCGTCTGATAACGCCTCAGTACGTCGGTCATGAGGAAAGACTCCGACTGCGTCAGCACGGTGGTGCTCGTCGGGTTGTCGTACTTGAACGCCGCATGGCCGCTCGAGTCGTCGACCTCGATGAACCCGTGGAGGTCGACGCGCCGACCCTGGTTGGCGAAGGTCTGGTAACCCTGCACGTGCTCGAACAGGGTTACGTCGCTCGCGCCGATGGCCGTCGACAGGTAAGGCTGGAGCTTGCTCTTGATCCCCATCTGATGCGCCAGATCGATGACGTTGTTGATGCCTTCCATCTGTGCGACCTGGACAGCGGGGATGTTGCGCGAGTAAAGAATGGCTTGGCTCGCAGGGATGTCGCCGAAGCCACCGTTGTCGAAGTCCCGCGGCATGTAGCCGGCGAAGTTGGTGAGCTGGTCGTGGAGGATCGTCGACCATGTGATCTTGTGGTCGCGCAGCGCGGCCTCGTACACGTATGGCTTGAAGGACGATCCGGGCTGGCGCGGCGAAAGCACGACGTCGAACTGGCCGCCGATCGAGTCGTTCCCGAAGTCGGCGGAGCCGACCCAGGCGAGAATCTCGCCGGTCTTGGGCGACGCGGCCAGCAGCGCCGAGTTGTTGACGTTGTAGGCCTTCAGGTCCTGCACGCCGTGGGCGACGGCGTCCATTGCGATTTTCTGGATGTTCAGGTCGAGGGTCGTGTGGACCACAATGCCGCCCTGCTGGACCTCGGACGCGCCGAAGACCGACTCGAGCTGTGAGAGCACGTAGTCGACGAAGTGCGGTGCGAGGCTCTGCCGGGCGCTCGGCTGGATCTGCAGCTCTGACTTGACATCTTCCTGGGCCGCCTTGTCCGCCTCGTCGGAGCTGAGCGCGCCGGTCGTGACCATACCCTGCACGACGTACTGCTGACGCTCACGCGCGAGCTCGTAGCGCACCAGGGGGTCGTAGAGCGAAGGCGCCTGGATCAGTCCCGCAAGGAATGCCGCCTGCGCCGGGGTCAAGTCTTTCGCGTCCTTGTTGAAATAGGTTCGGGACGCAGCGCCGATGCCGTAGGCGCCATGGCCGAAATAGACGCGGTTGAGATACATCGTCAGGATCTGGTCTTTGGAGTAGCGCTGCTCGAGCGCGACTGCGAGCACCACCTCCTGGACCTTTCGCGTGATCGACCGTTGCGGCGTCAGAAGCTGGATCTTGACCAGCTGCTGGGTGATCGTGCTTCCGCCCTGGTTGACGCCATGCGACGTGACGTCGACCCAGGCGGCGCGAGCAATGGACGTGGGGTCGACAGCGCCGTGCTTGTAGAAGTTGCGATCCTCGGCCGCCAGCACCGCTTTGGGCGCGTACCGTCCCATCTGGTCCAGCGCGAGCGTCACATGGTAGTGACCCGCTGGGCTCCAGTCTTCGATCAGCTTGCCGTTGCGGTCGAGCACGATCACATCGCCGGCGGCGAGCACGTTCTGGCTCGGATCGGGCAGGTCCTTGATCGCCCACAGCACGTAAAGCGTGCTTCCGATCAGGAACACTCCAAGCGCCGCCGCGATCCATACCCGCTTGGCCCACAGCCATGCGAATGGCCGAGTCAGTGAGCCAGGCTGGCGGTGCCGTGCAGCGGGTCCCGTTGCCACCCTCCGCCCTCCTCCTCCGAGCGCTCAGTTGGGCACACTGCGCCTGGGTTGAGCGCTTCGATGTAAGAACGCCCCGTTAAATCGGGCTACTTGGCGCTGCCCGCTTAGCTGAATTCAACGGCAATGTAGCCGTAGCCGTTAGATCCGACCACCCACGCGGTCGCGACGTAATGGTACGGACCAAGGATGTTGGCGCGGTGCTCGGGGCTGTTCATGAACATCGTGTTCAGCTGCGTGTCATTGACACCGAGCGACCACCAACCGATGTTCTCGCCGGTCTGCGCACCGAGGCGGCAGTTGAGGTCCTGATAAACGCCGCCATAGTGCGCAAACGTCACGCCCGGAGTCGCAAGGTGGGCGGCCTGCGCGCCAGCGACGCCGGAAAGGCAGCTGCCCCACGTCAGGGGCCCCAGACCGTTGCGTGCACGGTCCTGGTTGATGAGCGCCTGCTGCGTCGAGTTGACGATCAGCGCGACGCGAGCCGGGGCCGGTGCCGGCCCGGGGGCAGCGGGTGGCGCGGGCGGCGGCGTCGGGCTGGGAGAGATCAGCTGAGCGGGCGCGGCGGCCTGATCGAGGTTGTCGTACGACTTCAGGTCGACCGGCTGATGCGACGCCGTGAGCACGGTCGGAGCCACAGCGCGATGGTGCGCAAGAGCCACTGCACCGGCGCTTGCTGTGATCGCAAGGACCACCACGACTACCCCAAGCCAAGAGACCAGACGCATGGCCAGGCTGCCGAGTCTGACCACAGCCGGCAGCGAGGCACGCGCGATCAGGTAAAGCTCTGTAAATATCGCCCCAATTACCGCTGCGGGAGCTTATTCGGGCAGCCGGCTCTTCAGTCGCTCGAAACCGAGGACGAGGTACGTCTCGGCCACCCCGTGCCATCCCGGCTTCTGCATCCACATTGCGGACATGGCACGCAGAGCGAACTGGAGCGCCTCGTAGACCGGAAAGCGCTGCAGCGTCGCGTGCGGCCGCAGCTCACGGTAGCGGCGGATGAAGCGCACTCGCGCCTCCTCCACGGCCACGGAGTCCATCCAATTCCTCGGTCGCGACGGCACCAGGTAGGCGCAGAACTTACCCAGGTCATAGCTCGTCTCCGCGGTCGCGTAGTAGTCGAAGTCGAGGACCGTGTACTCGTCGTTGTGAACCATGAACTGGTCGTATTTGAAGTCTCCATGTGTCGGCAACCAGTCCTCTTCGGGTGTCTTCTGCACGCGCTCCCGCAAATGGTTCAGGAGATCGTTGAGCAAGAAGTAACCGTCGGGGTGGACGTATTTGAACTTCTCCGCCACTTGGTCGAGGCGCTCGAGTTCGGCCTGGATCGTGATCCGCTCGTCGTTCTCAACGCGGGCTTCGTGAATCACCGCGAGGGCCTCAGCCGCCGCCTCCGGCAGGAACATGAACTCGGTGCTGGTTCGTCGTGAGCTGAGCGGCTTCCCACGAATCCCCTCCTCGATGAGCATGCCCATCTCCTCGATGTAGCCCAGGGGACGGGGCAGCTTCAAGTA
>DASZJK010000353.1:0-6390 GCA_035948155.1 Candidatus Dormiibacterota bacterium | reverse complement strand
GCGAGGTCCAAGATATCGTTCAGCTGCGGCGTGGGGGAGCTCGAGCGCTCGGACGATGTGGTGAGCCTCCTCGCTCGCGCGGACAGAGAGATGTACGCCGTGAAAGCGCGCCGGGGCAAAGTCCGCGATCTCCGCCTGGGCGTCGTCAGCAGCCGGCGTGAGGTGGCGCGCTAAAAAACAAAAATTCCTCTTGACAAACTGGCCTCTTTAGGGTTTAGTGGGTCACAACCCGACAAACCGGAGGTAAAGGAAAATGTCAAGACCCGTCAGCCGAGCTTTCGTCCTAGTGGGGGTCGCCCTTGCGCTCAGCAGCGTCCAGGCCATGGCCGCCAACCCGTCGCCGCCGCCCGGCTCGATCCAGGTCCAACCGGTATCGGCCTCGGGCGGAAGCCCGGCCCAGAGCGGCAGCACCGCGACCGTCTCCACCGGCCAGGCGTGGGCAGGGTCGGGCAGCCAGGACACGACCGCCGCCCACTGCGGCGTCAACGCCAGCGCCGGGTCCACGGGCTATGCGGCGCAGCCTCAGCAGGTCAACACCTCGGGCGCATCGTCGCCGAACTGCACCAGCGCGTCCGGTACCGGCAACCAGTCGACTGCCAACGGCAACCAATCCACCGCCAACGGCAACCAGTCGACCGCCAACGGCACCCAGCCGGCTGCAGGTCAGACGAATCCCCTGGGGCGGACGACCGCGTCAGGTACCACGACCGGATCGAGCAGCAATGCGCTGAAACCGGCGGCGTCGGCGGCCGGGCTCGCGGGGTTCGCGGGTTGGTTCGGCTGGCTCTTCCTGCTCCTGCTTCTCGCGACCCTCTTCCTTCTGCTGGGTTTCGCCGTTGGGCGCCGGCGCCGTGAACCGGCCGCCGCCTAGATGCCTACCTCCCTACCCTCACCAGACCGGCGCACACCCGCCGGTCTGGTCCCCGCCCTCGAAGACACCGGCCGCGCACTCCAGGCAGTGAGCGATATGGAAAGAGCACTCGGCGCGCTGCGCGATTTCACCCGACGCGACATCCTCCTGCGCTTCTACTCCGACCCCAGGCCTCGCAGCGTCGACGACGTCGCCCGGACCGCGGGCATCCATCGCTCGGTCGCGTTCGATCACCTCGAGCGGCTCGTCGCGCTTGGATACCTCGAGGTCGAGCGACGTCGTGGGTTTCCTGGAAAACCGGCCAAGATCTATCGCCTCGCCGCCGGCCCCGTGCAGATCAGTCACCCGATGCGTCGTTACGACCTCCTCGCCGGGTCGCTCGCCAGCGCACTCGACGTCGAGGCAATCATCGAGGCGGGTCGGACCTTCGGTCGTGGCCTGGCGCGACCCGGGGTCGGGTCACTCCTTGCCGCCATCGAGCCGATGAGCGAGCTGGGCGCCGAGTACGACATCGAACGCTCCGGCCGGATCGTCTGCAACAACTGCCTCTTCGCCGAGGTCTGCCGTCGAGTCCCCACCATCTGCAACTTCCACGCTGGCGTGATCGAAGGTCTCACAGGTTTGACCGGCGGCGTGCGCGCGCTGGGTTTCCATGGCCCCGGCGGATGCGCCTACATGCCGGCCGGAGTCTGAGATGAGCGTGCGCCCCGGCACGTTGATCGGACCCTACGAGGTCGTCGATCGCATCGGACGCGGAGGGATGGCCACCGTCTACCGCGCGTATCACGGTGGGCTCGACCGCGAGGTCGCGATCAAGGTGCTGCCCGAGTTCTTCGCCGAGGACCCGGAGTACCGCGAACGCTTCCAGCACGAGGCTCGCGCCGTCGCGCGCCTCAAGCACCCGAACATCCTCGAGGTCTTCGATTTCGGAAACCAGGACGGCACTGCCTACATCGTCATGGAGCTCGCCGAAGGCGGAACGCTCGCGGATTCGCTTGGTGCGCCGATGCGGCTCGAAGACGTGCTCAATCTGCTCGAGCCGCTCGCCGCGGCGCTCGACTACGCGCATTCTCGCGGGATCCTGCACCGCGACATCAAGCCGGCAAACATCTTTCTTCGCCACGATGGCACGCCCGTGCTCGCCGACTTCGGGCTCTCGCGCATGGCGGGCTCGCACCCGCGGCTGACTGCGTCGGGCGTCGTCATGGGCACGCCGGAGTACATGTCGCCGGAGCAGGTGGGCGACCGGCCGCTCGGCCCGGCATCCGACCGCTACTCGTTCGCGGTGGTCGCCTACGAGATGTTCACGGGACGAGTGCCGTTTCAGTCGGAGTCGTTCGCGTCGGTCCTGGTGTCGCAGATGACGTGTCCGATGCCTCCGGCGCGCGAGCTCACCGGCGAGCTGTCGGCGCACGTCGAGTCGGTGCTTCGCCGGGCGCTCGCGAAGAATCCAGAGGAGCGCTACCCGAGCGCGCTGAGCTTCGTCCTCGCGCTCAAGCCCGCCGCCTGGATCGGTAGGCCCGATTCCATCTCGTACGTCGCGCAGCAGCAGAAGGCTCCGCGCTCCGGCCGGCGCTTGCCCGTCGTCCTGGTCGTCGACGACGGAGAGGCCAACCGCGAGCTGATCAAGGCCTGCCTCGGCGAGGTCGAGTGCGAGGTGCGCACCGCCGAGGACGGTGTCGAGGCCCTGCGGTCGATCGAACGATCGCGCCCTGACCTGGTCCTGCTCGACGTGCAGATGCCTGGCATGGACGGGTTCGAGGTGTGCCACCGGATCAAGCGGCTGGACGGAGGCAGCCTTCTGCCGGTCGTGATGATCACGTCGCTGAACCAGACGTCCGACCGCGTGAGGTCGCTGACGTCCGGCGCGGACGACTACATGACGAAGCCGGTTGATCGCATCGAGCTGGTGGCCCGCGTGCGGTCTGCGCTGAAGCTCAAGCGTGTGTACGACTCACTGGACAGCGCGGAGCGTGTGATCTATGCGCTGGCCGCGGCGGTCGAGGCCAAGGACCCGTTCACCGAAGCGCACACGCTGAGAGTCGCCCGGTCAGCGCGGCGGGTCGGCGAGCGTATGGGCCTGTCCGACGACGAGCTCGACGCGCTGTATCGCGGCGGAATCATCCACGACATCGGCAAGATCGGCGTCCCCGACGACATCCTGCTCAAGCCGGGCGAGCTCGATGCCGAGGAGCAGACGCGGATGCACCTGCACCCGATCATCGGCGAGAACATCGTCGCGCCGCTGCAGACCGGCGGCGAGCTGCTGCCGATGATCCGCCATCACCACGAGCGCTTCGACGGCAGCGGCTACCCGGACCGGCTCGCCGGCGATGACATTCCGCTGCTCGCTCGCATCCTGTCGGTCTGTGACGCCTATGACGCGCTGACGAACGATCGTCCCTACCGCCCGCGGCAATCCCACGACGCCGCCCTGGCGGTACTGCGCCAGGGAGCGGGGCGGCAGTGGGATCCGCGGGTGGTGAGGCTTGTGCTCGAGGAAGGTGGCCGCCCGCTGCAGGAGGCGGAGTCGGTCTGATGGCTGACGCGGTCGCATGGCTGCAGAACATCAGCGCCGCGGCGTTCGTCCTGCTCGGCGCGGCCACCGCGGCCAGCTGGCTGCGGCGGCGCGACCCGGCCACAGGATTCCTCGCGCTCGCGATCGTTCTTCTCTCGTCGGTCACATTGCTGGCGCGGCTGCCGGCGGTCCTGCACATGACGCCGCCGCTCCTGGAGCAGCTCGACCTGGTCCTGTTCATGGGCTCCGGGTACGCCCTTCTTCGTTTTCGCGGGTCGTTGATCCCCCTACCCCACCGCTGGCACGCCGGCGCGTGCATCTCGATGCTGGCTGCCAGCGGCCTTTTCTTTGCCGCGCAGGTCGCGGGATCTACGGGCGCCATACGCACCCTCGGGCTGGTTTTGATTGCGATCTGGTCGGCGTCTGTCGTCGAGCCCACCGCCCGCTTCTGGCTCGTCGCCAGGAAGTTGCCCGGTGTGCAGGCGTGGCGACTGCGCACGCTGGCCCTTGGATTCGCCGGCCTCGTCGCGATCCTCCTGTTCGCCGTGGCGGCGGGGGCTTTTACTCACCAGCCGCTGGTGCAGATCGTCACCCAGGTGATCGCTCTGGCGATAGTGCCGCTGCTCTACGTCAGCTTCTCGCCGCCGGCGTGGTTGCGGCGCGAGTGGCGCTCCGGCGAGGAGGAAGGCCTTCGCGCCTTCATGGAGCGGCTCTTGCTCGAGCCGGACCACGACGGCCTCGTGCACGGCGGACTGGGCTGGGCGGAACGGCTGGTCGGCGGAGCCGCGTCTGCGATGTTCGACGACGCCGGCAATCCCAAGGCATCGCACCGGCTCGAAGAAGAGCGCCTCGTCGAGCTGGCGTCGCTGCTGCCAGGACTCGCGGACGGAGTGGTTCGCGCGCGGGTGGACGATACGGACCGCACGCTGCTCGTTCTTCGCGTCGCGGGCCTCGCCAGCTTCTCGACCATGGTCATCGTCGCGGGACCGTTCACGCCGGCGATGGGAGGCGACGAGGTCCGCCGGGCGCAGCAGTTCGCGAGCGCCTTCATGACCGCGCTCGATCGTAGGCGGCTCATGGAGCAGCTGCGCGACAGCAACCAGAAGCTCCAGGAGGCCAGCAAGCACAAGAGCATGTTCCTGGCCAACATGAGCCACGAGCTGCGAACGCCACTCAACGCGATCATCGGCTTCTCCGAGCTGCTGTCCGACGCGATGCCGGAGCAGTTCGACGACGCGACGCGCAGGCGATTCCTTTCCCAGATCGTGACCAGCGGCAAGCACCTGCTGAGCCTTATCAACGACATCCTCGACCTCTCCAAGGTCGAAGCGGGTCAGATGGAGCTGCGCATCGAAGCGGTCTCGATCCCCGAGGTAGTCGAGCAGGTGATGCGGACGGTCGAGCCGCTTGTGGCGAAGAAGGGCATCGAGCTGCAGGCGGACGCCGCGGGCGGTGGCATGTTGCGCGCGGACACCGGCAAGGTGAAGCAGATGCTGCTCAACCTGGTCTCCAACGCGATCAAGTTCACGCCGGAAGGCGGCTCCATCACGATCTCCGCAGCCCGCGCACCGCGCGCGGTTCAGATCTCGGTCGCCGACAGCGGCATCGGCATCGCCGAGGCCGACCAGGCCCAGATCTTCCAGGAGTTTCACCAGGTCGACGGCGGTCCTGGACGCCGGCACGAGGGGACTGGTCTCGGACTCGCGCTGACCAGGCGCTTCGCCGCCTTGCACGGCGGGGATGTGAAGTTCCGCAGCAAAGTGGGGAGAGGCAGCGTCTTCACCCTGACCCTTCCGCTTGAGCCGGCGCGGGCGGAGCGCGAGTCTCAGCCGGTCGTCGCCGGGGTGCAAGCGAACGGACACGGACCGCTCGTGCTGGTGGTCGAGGACGAGCCGAGCGCGGCGGAGCTTCTGACCAGGCAGCTCGCGAACGCCGGTTACCGCACCGCCGTTGCCCGCACCGGCACCGAGGCGCTGGCCAAAGCGAAAGAGCTCAAGCCTGCGGCGATCACACTCGACATCATCCTGCCCGGCCTCGACGGGTGGGAGGTGATGACGAGGCTGAAGGGCGATCCTGGGACCGCCCACATTCCCATCGTCGTCGTCAGCGTGCTGGAGAACCCCGAGCTCGGCATGGCGCTCGGTGCGATGGACTACCTCGTCAAGCCGGTCGATATGAAGGTGCTCATCTCACGCTTGAAGGCCTTCGCGCCGGTGAAGGAACGACTGCAGGTGCTGGTCGTCGACGACGAGGAGGCCAACCGGGAGTGGCTGGTTCGGGCCCTCGAACCCGCCGGCTTCGACGTGCTCTCGGCGTCCAGCGGCAAGCGAGGAATCGCCCTGGCGCGAAGCCGGAAGCCAGACCTGGTGCTCCTCGACCTCATGATGCCCGAGGTCAACGGCTTCGACGTCGTCGAGGCGCTTCGCACCTACGATTCGACGCGCCACACGCCGATCCTGATCCTCACCGCCGCGACCCTCAGCGACAAGGACAAGCGCAAGCTCAACGGCCAGGTCTCGGAGATCTTGAGCCGCGGCAAAGTCGGTTCATCGCTGATCGTCGACCACCTGCGCACGGTCGCCCAGCAGAGCGGGGTGAGATGAGCGGCGTCGAGATCGTCCTCCTGATCGAGGACAACGAAGCCAACTCGATGCTCGCGACGGCCGTCCTCGAGCGGGAAGGGTTTCACGTCGAGGTGGCCTCGTCAGCCGCCGAGGCGAGCAGGCTGCTCCGCGCGGTGATCCCGGCCGTGATCCTGATGGACATCCAGCTCCCGGGTGAGGACGGCCTCACGTTCACGCGCGAGCTGAAGTCGGGTCGCGCCACGTCGCGGATTCCAATCGTGGCCTTCACCGCGCACGCGATGGGTGGTGACCGCGAGCGCGCCCTCGAGGCGGGATGCCAGGGCTACATGTCGAAGCCCATCGACACAAGGACATTCGCCGCCCAGGTGCGACAGGTCCTGGAAGGCTCACACCGGTTGAGAGAGGAGGAAGGCGCC
>DASZJK010000352.1:0-3590 GCA_035948155.1 Candidatus Dormiibacterota bacterium | reverse complement strand
GCTTGGCTCGAAGCCCTTCTTGAGCACGACGAAGGCGGAGATGACCTCCATGCGGACGGGATCTGGACGCGCCGTGACGCCGGCTTCGGCGACCGCGGGGTGGCGCAGGAACGCCGTCTCGACCTCAATCGTGCCGATGCGGTGCCCGGCGATCTTTATGATCTCGTCCGCGCGTCCGCTGAACCACACGTAGCCGTCCTCATCAAGAGATGAAGCGTCGCCGCTGAGATAAAGGGTCTTGCCAGGAATGCGGCGCCAGTAATCGTTGGCGTAACGCTCGGTCTCTCCCCACAACATGGCAGTGAGGCCGGGGAATGGTCGCGTGATCACCATCATCCCCTTCTCATTGGGTGGGAGCTCGTCGCCTTCGGGCGACACGACCATCGCGTCGACGCCGGGGAGCGCGATGCCTCCCGATCCGGGCTTGATCGGAAGGACTCCGAGGCCCCACGGGTTGCCGAAGATGGGGCCGCCGGTCTCCGTCTGCCACATATGGTCGATCACCGGGATGCGGTCTTGCAGGACGTCGCGCTGCAGCCACTCCCAAGCAGGGACGTTGAGGACCTCGCCCGCGCACACGACCCGCTCCAGCGAGCTGAGATCGAAGCCGCGCGCGGGTTCCGTTCCGTACTTCATCAACATGCGTACCGCGGTCGGCGCCGTGAAGATCCCGGTGACGGCGTTGTCTTCGATGATTCGGTAGAACGTCTCTGGGCTCGGATGATCGATCGAACCCTCGAACGCGATCGTCGTGCACCCGGCGAGTAGCGGCGCGTAAACGATGTAGCTGTGGCCGACGATCCAGCCGATGTCTGACGTCGACCACCACACGTCGCGCGATTTCAAACCGAAGACCCAATCGCCCATCGAGTGGATGTAGACCTGGTAGCCGCCCTGAGTGTGGACGGCGAGCTTCGGCTTGGCGGTTGTCCCCGACGTGGCGAGGATGAATGCGGGCTCGTTGGATTCCACCCATTCGACCTCTTCGCTCTGGCCGGCCCCTAGAGCCAGGAAGTCTGACCAGGAAATGTCCCGCCCATCAACCATCGAGGGCGCGTCGGGGCCCCGCCGGTGCACGACTACCTTCTCAATGTGCCCACCGTGCGAGGCCAGCGACTCGTCGGCAATGCCTTTCAACAGAACGTCCTTGCCCTTGCGGTACGTGAGGTCCGAGCAGAACAGAGCTTTCGCGCCCGACATCTCGAGCCGGTCGCCAAGCGCGCCGGCGCCGAATCCTGCAAACACGATGAGGTGCACCGCGCCGATGTACTGGCACGCGAGCATCAGCACGATGGCCTCGCGGCAGGTCGGCATGTAGACTCCGACGCGGTCTCCTTTGCCGATGCCCAGGCCGCGCAGTGCCCCCGCCGTCCGCCGAACCTGGCTGCGGAGCTCGGCGTACGTTAGGACGTCGCGTTCCCCGCGCTCATTGAGACAAATCAGCGCTACATGCGCTCCCTGTCCGGCCTCCACGTGCCGGTCGACGCAGTTGTGAGCCAGGTTGGTCTCACCACCGCCAAACCAGCGAAAGTACCGGCCGCGCTCGTCCGGCTGGTCGGCGTTCCACTCGAAGACCCGGTCCCATGGCCGGTGCCAGGGCAGGGCCTTGGCGGCAGTGGCCCAGAAACCGTCGGGATCTTCCGACGCCGCCGTTAGCAGGCGGTCGACTTCGGTCACCGAGCGAGTTTCGCTCCGGGCGGGCCGCGCGTCAACGCTGGCCGAGCCGCAGTTCGGGCCGCTCCGATCTGATTAATAGACCGACTGTCGGTCGGTTATAATCGAGCGCATGGCGCGGACGCTGAATCCCGCAGTCCACCTGGTCCGCCGGGAGGCGTTCGTCGACGCTGCGCTGCGTCTCACCCAGACCAAGGGCTATGAGCAGACGAGCATCCAGGACGTGCTCGACGCCGTGGATGCGTCACGGGGCGCCTTCTACCACTATTTCGACTCCAAGCAGGCGCTCCTGGAGGCGATGGTGGACCGGATCGCGGACGGGGCGCTTGTCACCGTCGCACCGGTTGTCGACGATCCGGACCTTGCCGCAATCCCCAAGCTCGAGCGCTTCTTCAGCGGTATCGCGCAGTTCAAGACCGACCGCAAGGCGTTGATGGTTGAGTTCATCAAGGTCTGGAGGTCCGACGACAACGCGATCATGCGCGAGAAGGTCAGGCGAACCCTCGTCGACAGGGTTGCGGCGATCCTCGCACGCATCATCGAGCAGGGCATGGGCGAGGGGGTCTTCGCCATCGATTCGCCCGGCGAGACGGCGGCGATCCTGATGATGATCACGACGGGCTTCCAGGACACCGCGACCGACCTGTTCCTCGCGCGGAAGGCCAACAGGATCACATTCGAAGATGCCGAGCGGACGATGACGAGTTTCACTCACGCATTCGAGAGGATCCTTGGCGCACGCAGGGGATCCATCCAGATCGTCGATCAGAAAACTCTTCACGAGTGGTTTGGGTAAGGAGGCGACATGGCCGCGGTCATCGAAGTCGAGAGGCTCACCAAGAGCTACGGCGGCAAGCGGGGAATCATCGACATCACCTTCGACGTGGGTGATGGCGAGGTGTTCGGCTTCCTCGGTCCCAACGGCGCCGGCAAGACAACGACCATCCGCATCCTCATGGCGCTGCTGCGGGCGGACAGCGGAACGGCGCGCATCCGCGGCCTGGACTGCTGGGGGAAGTCCGTCGAGATCAAGAAGTTCATCGGCTACATCCCGGGTGAGCCGTCGCTCGACAACAACCTGACGGGCGGCCAGATCCTCGAGTACTTCGCCAACCTGCGCGGCGGAGTGGACAAGGCGTACCTCAAGTCGCTGATCGATCGGTTCGACCTCGACACGAGCCGCAAGTTCCGCCAGTACTCGACCGGCAACAAGCGCAAGGTCGTGCTCATCCAGGCCTTCATGCACAAGCCGCGAGTGCTGATCCTCGACGAACCCACGAGCGGCCTCGACCCGCTGAACCAGCAGCAGTTCGACGCGATGGTCGACGAGGCGCGGCAGGAAGGCCGCACGGTGTTTCTGTCATCGCACGTGCTCAGCGAGGTCGAGAAGACGTGCACGCGCGTCGGCATCATCCGCGAGGGCCGGCTCGTCCGGGTCGGCGGCGTCGCCGAGCTGAAGGACATCAAGCGCTTCGAGATCACCATCCATTTCGCGGCGCCCGTCGCGACCGAAGACTTCGCGCGTCTCGACGGAGTGATCAAGGTCGACAAGCTCGACGACCGGTCGGTGCGGGTCGCGATACAGGGACCGGCCGACGCGGTGATCAAGGCGGCGGCCCGGTACCCCGTGGTCTCGCTTACCAGCTACGAGCCAAGCCTCGAGGACGTCTTCCTCCGCTACTACGAGACGGACGACCGGCCGAAGGAGGCCGCAGGCGTTGCTTAGGAGCATCTACCTCAAGACCCTCCGCGACTATCGCGTCGCGATCGCCGGTTGGGGCATCGGCATGGGCCTGACGATCGTGTCGCCGATGGCGAGCGTGGCGGCGCTCATCAAGACGCCCGAGGCAAGAGCGCAGCTGGCCAGCCTGGCCCAGCAGTTCAAGTGGGCCGCCGACCCGGTCGCGGCCGGCACC
>DASZJK010000351.1:0-2098 GCA_035948155.1 Candidatus Dormiibacterota bacterium | reverse complement strand
TCGAGCAGCGGGCTGATGGCGATCGGACCGCGACCGGCCGCGCGATTGACGCGATTCAGCTCCGAGTCCTGGCGGAAGCGACTGCAGGTCGCGTCGATCTGCGCGATCTGCTCGCGGACGATCTCGACCGCGTCGCTGAGGACGGCGGGTTCGTGGACGGCGACGGTGTTGACCGTCCCCATCGCCCTGAACGAGGCGCTGCTCAGCACGGTTTCGATGGCGTCGAGTGGCAGACCGGGGGCGGAGGCGGCGCCGGTGCCGCAACCGGGGCCTTCGCCGGAGGTTGCGGTGCCGTGGACCTGCTCGGCGCCTGGGGCTGATAAGGATGCTGGACGACCGTGACGATCACGGGGCGTGGCTGCTGCACGGGAGCGGCCGCGACTGGGACCCTCGGTGGCGGGGGCGGGGCGGGCGGCTTGCCTGAGAAGAAAGCCTCCGCGAGGCCGGCGAAAGCCCACGTCACTCCCAGCGCTGCGCCAACGCTGCCGGCCGTGACGAGCCGGACCAGCCACAGGGCGCGATTGCGATTGTGCCGCTGGCCGCCGTCCGTCACTCGTCGGGGGTTGGCGAGCCAGAGGGCCGCGGTGACTGGGAGGGCCTCGGTGGCTGCGAGGGCCTGTCCGTGGGATTGGCGGTCGGCTGCGTGCGCCGGACCGGCGGGGCCGTGGCGTAGACGTCCACCGTCTTGTGCACCGGCTGAACCGGCGGAAAGATGCTCTGGGCCGAGATCAGAGGCGGTCCGCTGCGCGGGACGACCTCGGCGAAAAGGGTCTGGAAGCTTCCGAACGGCCAGATCCCCAGCGAGGCGGCGGTGCCTGCGAGCGTGCCTGCCCCGAAGATCACAAGCAGGAAACGGGCGGCGCGCTTCCGCCTCGGCTCCTCCTCAGTAGAGCCGGTCTTGACGAGCCGGCGTGCGGCCAGCCGCCGAACGATCATCGTGGACCCTCCTCTCGCCCTGTCTCGACCGCGCGACCTAAGAAACGCTGGCCCCGGCGCCAGTCGGAAGGCGCAACGGTGACGACGCCACCGGGATCGCAATCTTGCCGGCCCCAGGGGGCGTCACACTGGAGGAGCAGTGGAGGCGCACGAGGTCCCCGCGCTCGATCCCCAACCGCGCGACGCGGACGGCCACGGCTACGTCGACTTTCTGGCCTCCTCCCAGCTGAGCGTCGGGCTGGCGATCTGGCGCGCGGGCTCTACCGACCGCCAGAAGCCGCATCGCGAGGACGAGGTCTACTACGTGATCAACGGCCGGGGATCGATCCGCGTGGCTGATGAGGACCGGCCGGTCGAGCCGGGGAGCCTTGTCTTTGTCGCCGCCGGCGTCGAGCACCGCTTCCACGACATCTCCGAGGACCTGCGCGTGCTGGTCTTCTGGGCGCCGCCGCACGTGGCGACGCGCGAGACTTAACGCCGTGGGGCAGCAGCCGCAATCGGTCCTGGTGACGACGACGGAGCGGCCGGCCGGCTACGAGGTCAAGCAAGCGCTCGGCCAGGTATTCGGCGTGGTCGTGCGGAGCCGTGGACTTGGCGGCAACATAATGGCCAACCTTCGCGCGCTCGGCGGCGGCGAGATCATCGAATACACGCGGCTGGTCGAAGACACGCGCCGCCATGCCGTCGACCGCATGATCGAGAACGCCCGCGCTATGGGAGCGAACGCGGTGGTGATGATGCGGTTCGACTCGTCCGAGCTCGGACAAGCGATGACCGAGGTGGTGGCGTACGGAACAGCGGCGATTGTCGAACGCTCACAACCGTGAGCCTGGTCGAGGACGTCATCGGTCTCGTGGTCGTCGCGATCTTCGCGATCGTTGGATACTTTTTGTGGGATCGCCGCTACCGCGGACATGACCAGGGCTCGTTCCGGCCAACCGCTGAGGTCTTCAAGGACCCCACCACAGGAAAGATGACTCGGGTTTACGAGGACCCGGCCACCG
Source organism: Candidatus Dormiibacterota bacterium (assembly GCA_035948155.1). Lineage (GTDB taxonomy): Bacteria > Chloroflexota > Dormibacteria > Dormibacterales > Dormibacteraceae > 40CM-4-65-16. Next base: position 158 of record DASZJK010000351.1, on the reverse strand, counting down.
GACAGCGCCAGTATCGCGAGGAGCCCTGACGGGAGCGAGCATGGCGCGAGGGCTCCTCGAGCTCGTGCTCGAGGTCAGCGACCTGTCGCGTTCGCTCGAGTTTTATCGCGACCTGCTTGGGCTCGCGGTTGTGGTCGAATGGCCCGCCCCTCGTGAGG
>DASZJK010000350.1:0-1875 GCA_035948155.1 Candidatus Dormiibacterota bacterium | reverse complement strand
GGGCGCTAGTCCTTCAGGTAGGGGCGGACCAGCTTGCCGAGCTCTTCGAGCCTGGCGAGCGCGGCGTCCCGGCCGTCGGGCGGGACGTACCAGATCAGCCGGTCGACGCCGGCCTTGGCGCAGCGCTCTATCTCCTCGGCGCTGGCCTTCGGGTAATACGTCACCGGTATTCGCTCGCGGCCTGCGTCTTTCGCCAGTCGCTGCAGCTCTGGAATCCGCTCCAGGACATCGCCGCGGTTGGGCATCCAACCATCGGCGTAGCGGACCACGCGCTCGAGGATCTTCGGACCGCTGCCGCCGAGAATGACCGGCGGGTGCGGCTTCTGCACAGGCTTGGGCCAAGCCCACATCGGACCGAAATCGACCATCTCGCCGTGGTACTCGGCGACGTCGCTGGTCCAGATCGCCTTGATCGCCTCGGTTCGCTCACGCAGGAGCTGCCACCGTTTGCTGAAGTCGGTGCCGTGATCGGCCATCTCCTCTCGATTCCATCCCCCACCGATGCCGAAGATGAACCGCCCGCCGGAAACGTGGTCGAGGCTCGCGGCTTCCTTGGCGGTGTGGATGGGATCGCGCTCGATCAACAGGCAGATCCCGGTTGCGACACGGATCGTCCTGCTCGCCAGCGCGGCCGCGGTCAGCGCGACAAACGGATCCATCGTGTGCCAGTAGTGCTTCGGCAGCTCGGCGCCTCCAGGCCACGGCGAGTTCCGGCTGGTCGGAATGTGCGAATGCTCCGCGACCCACAGCGATTCGAAGTCCAGCTGCTCCGCCGCCGGCGCCAGCTCCGCCATCGAGATCGCGTAGTCGGTCGGAAATATCGCGATCCCGAACTTCATCTCCTCCATGGTAGGGAGATGGTCAGTAGGCCAGGGCTAGCCTCCGCTTCGTCTCCAGGGCAGCCTGCACGTCGAGCGAATCGAACAGCGCAGACACCGCTCGCGAGTCCAGGCGCGATCCGGCTTCCTCGACCAGCACGCGCCGCGCCTCGGCAGGCGAGCACGCGCGCCGGTACGGACGGTCGGACGTGAGGGCGTCGTACGTGTCGGCGACCGCGACGATGCGCGCCTCGATGGGGATCGACTCGGCTTTGAGCCCGTATGGATACCCGCTTCCGTCGAGACGCTCGTGGTGGTAGAGGACAGCAAGAACCTCGCGGCTGGACTGGCCGGCGCGGTCGAGGAGGGTCAGTCCCATCTCGGGGTGGGCGCGCATCAGGATCCACTCCGACTCATCCAGGGGCGAATGCTTCTCGAGCACCTGCGTGGGAATGGCGAGCTTGCCGATGTCGTGCATGAGCCCTGCGCGGGCAAGCACGCGGAGCTCGGACGCGCTCATCGACATCTGCCGGCCGATGTGGACGCACAGCCTTGCTACGCGTAAGTTGTGAGCGCGAGACTCTCGGTCCTTGACCTTGAGGCCAAGCGCGACGACGGCGTCGAACCATCCCCTAATCTGCAGCTGGGCGGGCGCAGCCAATGGGATCTACCTCCTGGGCCTTTCCAAACCCGTTATGTCAAAACGTTCTCTAGGTCAACGGTCGGAAGCGCCGGTTGGGTCGCCGCGCGGTCTCGGCGGGCTTTGCCCGGCTGGCTACAGGTCGTAGCCGGGCGGAAATGTTAGCGCCCCGCAGCGAACTTGTCTGCCCTAGGCTATTGCCGGCTTGAGCCAGAACCCGAGCGCGGCGGTAGGACAGGTTTCCGCCGACGGCCAGTTTCGCTGGGACGGCCAGCAGTGGGTGCCCATCCCGCGGGGGGAGCGCGAGCCCACCGCATGGACGCGTCCGATGCAGCTTGCGGTCGCGGGATTCTTCGTCCTCGAGACGCTGTTCTCGATCCTCACGTCGGCGCTCTTCATCAACCACGACAGCATGCT
>DASZJK010000349.1:0-8272 GCA_035948155.1 Candidatus Dormiibacterota bacterium | reverse complement strand
GTGCGCGCCCATTCACGGTGGGCAGGGGGCGAGGCGTGGGCTTACGACGCGCGGAAGTGGCCATTGCGCACCGATATACTGCGCCAGATTCCGGTGCCGTTCACTCCGCCGAAGCCGATTGCACCCACTCCAGACGAGCTGCGGGGCTCGACTGTCCTGGTGGTCGATGATGAACGGGCATGGCGGGTCATCCTGGAAACCGACCTGAGGATGCTTGGCTACAAAGTGTCGATTGCCGAAGACGCCGACCAGGCGCTGATCCGGGCGCAGGCCGACAGGCCGGAGGTGGCCATCATCGACCTCATGCTCCCCGAACCGATGGACGGCTGGGGGCTGCTGAACGAGTTACGGTCGCGCGGACAGAAGGTGCCAGTCATCTTTTACACCGCTTACCCTGTCTTCCCCTCGGGGACCGACGACCCCGACGTGGTCGGCTACATGAGCAAAGCAGTCGATCGGGCGGACCTCTACGCCCTCCTCCCGATCGCTATCCGGCGCTCACGCGAGCGCCGGGACGCGGCGTCCTAGTGGTTTACCAGCCCCAGTCGAAGCTGAACGCGTCTGTCCATGCAGCGCCGGTGGCCAGTGCCACGGCGGCGAGCACGACGATCGCGATGACCACACCCTGGATCTTCAATCTCCAAGTCATCCCCAATATACCCCTTTGTTTTTCCAATCTACGCCAGGCCCGGCGACAAGTATGCGGCAGGCCCGGCGTATTCGGGCGTTCTAGTGTCGTCAATTATCGTTAAAAATAGTGTGGACAGGCCATTGGAAAACCGAAGCAATCGGCGCGGCGCGGGCGACGGCACGAGGCGCGAGGTACGCCTTCCGCCACTCCCACCGGGTCTCGAGGTCTACCGGCCGGCCGACGTCCTGGGTTCGGCTGTGCTCGTCGTCGAGGACGAGGCCGCGATGCTGCAGCAGCTCCGGATCGACCTCCATGACCTCGGTTACCGACCATCGGTAGCCGCCACCGTGACGGAGGCGCGCGAGGTGCTGGAGAACGAGCGCGTCGCCGCCGTCCTGCTCGACCTGGTCCTCGACGAGCACGAGGACTCGGGCTTCGAGCTGCTGACATGGATCCGGCAGCACCATCCCGGCCTACCGGTGATCGTGCTGTCCGCGGCCCAGGTCAACTCCGCATCGATCCGGCGCGCTTACGAGCTGGGGGCGAGCTCCTACTTCGTCAAGGGCAACGTGCCGATGGCACACATCTACTCCGACCTCGCGGCGCGACTGGTCGAGCGAGGCACGGGACGCCCGGGGACGTACCGCTTCGGGCGCCTTGAGTTCGACCCGACGCGGCGCGTGGTGCGCATGGACGAACATGAGGTCCGTCTGACGCAGCAGCAGGCGGCGCTGGTCCTCTTTCTTGCGCAGGGCTCGAAATCCGCGACGGCACGCGACCTGATCCAGGCCGGGCTTTTCCGCCACAACGCCGCTCACTCGACCGTGCACTCGGCGCTGCTCACCTTGCGCCGGCGTCTCGACGAGCTGGAGCCCGGGCTGGGCGCAACGTTCGTGCATGCGTCGGCGCGCGGTTACAGTCTCGTCGCCATCCATGAGTGATGACGATGCGACGACGCCGCTGCCGAGCAAGAGCGTGCTCGATGACGTGGTCGATCTCCGGAGGTACTTCCATGAGCACCCCGAGGTCAGCTTTAGCGAGCACGAGACTTCCCGATATCTGAAGGAGAGGCTCCGAGAGCTCGGCCTCGACCTTAAGGAGTCGCCGACGGAGACCGGCGCCGTGGCGGTCCTCGACACAGGTCGCCCGGGCAAGACCGTGATGCTGCGCGCCGACATCGACGCGCTGCCGATCCATGAGGAGTCGGGCGTCGATTTTCATTCGCGCATCGACGGCCGCATGCACGCGTGCGGTCACGACGCGCACATGGCGATCATGATCGGAGTCGTCCGCACACTGATCGACCGAATCTTGGACGTGCAGGGCAAGTACCTCTTCGTGTTCCAGCCCGCGGAGGAGATCGTCGAGGGCGCGAAAGCGATGATCGGACGCGGGCTGCTGGACGAGCACCGTCCCGACGCGGTCATCGGTCTGCACGTGGTCAGCTTCGAACCATCCGGCAGTGTGATCACGCGCCCCGGCCTCATGTGGTCGGGCTCCGATGCATTCGACGTCAGGTTCAACGGTCCGGGCGGACATGGGGGGATGATGGGCCGGCGCGGCAACGTGCTCGCGGCGCAAGCGTTTTTCGTCGAACGCCTGCACACAGTCGTCGAAGGCCTCGAGCAAGACGGCGTCCAGTGCCACACCACCGTTGGCAACATCGCGAGCGACGGCGCGTGGAACATCGTGCCCCGCGGCGTGCTGGTGCAGGGAAGCCTGCGCACCTTCAGCGATTCGCTGCGGACCGAAGCGCTCGACCGGCTCCACGACCTGCTCCACGAAACCGACAGCGCATTCGAGGTGAGGTCGAATCTCGAGCTCGTGCACGGCACCGTTCCATTGATGAACGAGCCGAACGTCACGCGCACGGTGATGGAGGTCGGAGAGGAGCTCATCGGTGACAGGGCGAGCCGCCTCGGCCGGCCGCTGACAATCAGCGACGACTTCGCGGAGTTCCTCACACGGATCCCCGGCTGCTACTTCATGCTCGGCGCAAGGCCCCAGGGTGAGACCACACCGGCGCATCACTCGCCCACGTTTCGCATCGACGAAGCGGCTCTGCCGGTCGGCGTCAAGGTGCTGGCGGGAGCTGCGTCGCGCCTCGCGGCTGAGTAGCGAGCCGTGTTGTGGCCGCTCGCGATCGCGTTCGGCGTGGCCCTCGGCCTTGCGGGCGGCGGCAACCTCTCCAACCTCGCGCGGCTGAAATTCCGATGGCCGCTCGTGCTCGTTGCGGCGGTGTTGCTGCGCTACGTCGTGATCTTCACCCCGCTGAGCCGAGTCGAAGGGGCGCAGTACGCCTACGCCGCCTCCCTGGCCGTGATCGTGTTGTGGACTGTGTGGCACCTGCGTCTGTTGCCCGGCGTGTGGCTGGTGACGCTCGGCGGCGCGCTCAACCTGATCGTGGTGCTGGCGAACGGTGGGCGCATGCCCGTGGACGCGACCCTCGCGGCGAGCCAGCTCGGCGGCATCCTCGCGCAGCGCGGCCATATCGGCCAGTACACGGTGATGGGACCGGACACGCACCTCGGCTTCCTTGGTGACTGGCTGTCGCTCGGACCGCTGCCGGAGGCCTACAGCCCGGGCGACCTTTTGATCGCGATGGGAATCGCGTTGGTGATCCTGATCTCCCTCCACAGGATCCCCGAATCAGAAGTGGTTCCTTAGAAACCCCACCCCGTATAGTGAGTTGACCCCGCCGTGATCATCTTCTGGATCCTCACGCTCTTCGTCGGCGCATCAGCATTCGCGTTCGCGCTGATCGGGCTCCAGCTCGGCATCGTGTGGTCGATCGTCTACGCGGTCGTGGCGATGATCATCTGCCGCGGGATCCTGACGCTTCTCAAGCGCTGGCTGATCCTCAGCGAGCGAATCGGCCCGGAGGGCAGCGCCGAAGAGAGAACCATCGAAACGAACCGCGCCATCTTCTGGCGGCGCGTCTTCTGGGTCGTGGTCCTGTTTGTCCTTTACTTCGGCGGCGCGTACATGTTCTTGGGGCTGGCGCCGGGAGACGCCATCGTCGCCCTCCCAGCCTTCCTCGCGGCGGTGCTGCCGCAGCTGTTCTATGTGCTGGCCCTGATGGTCGTCAACTTCATGATCTTCTTCGGGGCCTTCTTCATCTACGGCCGGATCGGCCGGACGTACATCGACCCGGGCGAAGCCAACTGGGGCGTGAAGATCGAAGACGTGCGCGGCCAGAAGTCCGCGGTCGAGGAGATGCGGCGAATCCTGCGTCTGATGGAGCAGGGCCGCAACTACGTCAAGGCCGGCGGCAAGCGCGAGCGCGGCGTCTTGATGGTGGGACCTCCAGGCACCGGGAAGACCATGCTCGCGAAGGGCATCGCCTCTTCGATGCACGTGCCGATCATCATCACGTCGGGCTCTTCCTTCCAGGGAATGTTCCTGGGCATGGACGCGCTGAACGTCTTCATGACGATGCGCGCAGCCAAATCTCGGGCCAAGCGCTGGGGTGGCTGCATCGTCTTCATCGACGAGTTCGACGCGCTCGGCTCTCGACGAGGCGGAATGGGTGGTGGTGGCGGCGGAATGGGTGGGCTCGGCGGGATGTTCGGCGGTGGCCAGCTCGGCCTCAACACCCTCCTCGTGCTGATGGACGGCGTCGACAACCCGGGGTTCTTCAAGCAGTTCCTGCGCCGCTTCGTCAACGTCGCGCTGGATGGGCTGTTCCTGCCCCGCAAGATTGGGGCGAACGGGACGAGCGTCTCGCTTCGGATCCCGATCCTGCGTGCGCCTCGATACAACATCCTGTTCGTGGCGGCGACAAACCGCCCCCAGGTGCTCGACGAGGCCGTGACCCGGCCAGGGCGTTTCGGCCGGCAGATCATCTTCCGCATGCCGAGCAAAGATGACCGCAAGGACATCGCCGAGCTGTACTTCGCGAAGAAGAAGCACGACCCCGACCTGGACTCTCCTGCCCGGCGCGACGAGTTTGCCCGCGTCACGGACGGCTACTCGCCGGCGATGATCGAGCAGGCCACGTCGCTCGCCCTGATGTACGCGTTCGAGGATGGACGCGACGGCTTCAACTGGCGCGACGTGCGCGAATCGATGGGCAACATCGAGGCAGGCCTGGCGCACCCGATCGTCTACACCGAGCGCGAGAAGGTCGCCGTCGCTCGCCACGAACTTGGTCACGCGGTCGCTGCGCGGTACTTCCTCCCGGATCAGGTCTCGGTGCGGCTGTCGATCAAGGCGCGTACCGGATCGCTCGGCCATCACCGTGCCGTCGGCAAAGAAGAGGAGTTCAACAAGTTCCGCACGCAGGCGGCAGGCGAGCTGCGCCACGGGCTTGGCGCGATCGCGGCCGAGCGCGTCTTTTACGGAGAGAACTCGACCGGCGTCAGCCAGGACCTGATCCAATCGACCCAGCTCGCCGCCATGATGATCGGCGTCTGGGGCATGGGACCCGATCCGCTGCCGCCGCACCTGTCGCGGCTCGCGGTCAGCATCGGCGAGTACCTGGTCTCGGTTGCGGCGACGCTGGGTGACACCGAGCTGTCGGGCGCGAGCCCCGCCGGACGCGCCCTCGGAAACGGCCTCTCGCGCCAGGCGATCGCGCAGGTGCTCGGTGCGGCGTACATCGACGACTGGCGCGTGATGTACGTCAACAAGGAAGCGATCGACCTTGCGGCGGAAGCGTTGATGGCGCAGGGCGAGCTTGTCGGTGACGAGATCGGTGGCCTGCTCGATTCGGTCGGTCTTCGCGAACCCACCGACAGCGACCCATATCCGCAGGAAATTCCATTGCCGCCGGTGCTCGAGCCTCTGAAGATCGAGGCCGCCGCGCAGTCAGCCTGATCGTCCGGGCCTCGTCCGTCCTCGTCGCCCTCGGGGTTGCGTTGCTGCCGCGTGTGGCCTCAGCGCAGGACCCGGGCATCGGTCCCAACGCGCATCACGAGGCGGCGCGCGTCATCTCCGCCGAGCTGGCGATGCAGGGCGCCTCCAACGCGCTCGCGGCTCTCGCGGCCGAGCAGCCATCCGGCCTGGCCGACACCATGCGCCACGAGATGGCGGTGGCGGCCGCGGAGTACAACTTCCGGCAGGCCGCGCGCGTGCAGCAACGGCAGGTGTACGACCTTGCGGGTTACGCGGACGTGGAATCGAGCGTCATCCCCCTCCTCCCCGGTAACCTCCAGGCGCCGATTCGCGACTCGATCGCGGCCCTTCATTCGTTGTACATCCTCGGCGGCATCGACCAGTACTACCTGGTCAATCCTCACTACACGTTGCCGTACGCGAACGCGGCACCGCTGAGCACCTTGAGGTCGTTCTACCTGGACGCCCAGCGGCGTTATGGCGTCGACGCCAGCTACCTCGCCGCGATCAACTTCATCGAGAGCAAGTTCGGGCGAGTCAACGGACCGTCCTCAGCGGGGGCTGTTGGCCCGATGCAGTTCCTGCCAAGCACCTGGACCGAGTACGGGCAGGGCGGAAACATCAACGACCCCCACGACGCGATCCTCGCGGCGGCGCGGTACCTGCAGCACAACGGCGCGCCCTACAACATGCGGAACGCCATCTGGCACTACAACAACTCCTTCGACTACGTCGACTCGGTGGAGGCGTTCGCCCGCGCGTACCGCTCGGATCCCGGCTGGCTCGACCGGATGTACTACTGGGATACGGCCGGCTAGAAACGCTCTACCGCGGCGGGAGCGCCCTTCGGCGGATCGTTAGAGTAAGTACTCATGGAGTACCGGATCGAACAGTTGGCGCGAACGGCCGGCGTGGCCGTCGACACGATCCGGTTCTACCAGGGCAAAGGGTTGCTGGAAGCCCCGCGCAGAGAAGGGCGGGTCACCTGGTACGGAGAGTCGCACGTCGAGCGGCTGAAGCGGATCAAGGAGCTCCAGCAGCAGGGCTTCACGCTCACGGTCATCCAGCGCTTCCTGGCCGGGGAGCTGGAGGACTCGGACGAGGCGCTGGTCGCGGCAGTGACCCGTCCGGCCGCTCCAGTGACGCTCACACGTGCTGAGCTCGCCGAACGTAGCGGCGTCCCCGAACCCCTCCTCGCGAGCCTCGAGCAGGCCGGCCTCCTCGTGTCGATCGAGGGCCCCGAAGAGGCCCTCTACCCCGCCGACGACCTGCAGGCGATCGCGGCGGGGATGAAGCTGATCGCGGCAGGCGTGCCGATCGGTGCTCTGATGGAGCTCGGGAAGGAGCACGCGGCGGCGGTCGACCGGACGGCGCGCCAGGCGGTCGATCTCTTCGACCGCCACGTGCGCGAGCGAATCCAGTCCGAGGGCGGCGCGACCGAGGCCGCCGAGCGCAGGCTGCTCGAGACGTTCAACGAGCTGCTCGAGGCGAGCGGGACGCTCGTCCGGCATCACTTCGAGCGCACGGTCCTGCGGGCGGCTCGCGAGCACATCGAGAAGCGGGATTGATCGCGGCCACCGCCGTCCGCGTGCGCGAGCTCGACCGCACGCCCGACCTGGCCGACCTGATCACCTCGGCGCGTGACGCTGGTCACGAGGTGATGCTCATCGAGCGGCCGATGCCCGACGCGGTCAGCGTCGCCGCGGTCGGGAAGGCCTTCGACGTCGTCGCGGCGAACGGCGGCGTGGCGCTCGAAGACGCCGACGGCAGGACGGTCGACTTCGAGGCCGGCCAGGACCGCATCCTCGCGGCGGCGCGGTTGTGGCGGCGCATCGCTTCACCCGACACGGTCGCGGTCGGCGGATTCGCGTACCGCCCCGACCGCGATCCGGGCGGCGCGTGGGCGGGGTTTCCCTCGGTGCTGTTTCGCGTCCCAGTGCTCGCCGTCCTGCGCAGGCGCGGCCGGACGTTTGTCGTCGCCGCGACCTCCGACGCGGATGAGCTGCTCGACCTGTCGCCTTCCGCGGTGCGGGCCCCTGCAGCGCGACACCTCAACGTCACTGCAGTGCGCAATCCGCTGGCGTGGACGGCGGCGGTGGAGACGGCCGCGGCGCGACTGCGAGGCGGCGAGGCGGAGAAGGTCGTGCTCGCGCGCGAGGTGATCGCACACGGCGACGGAGTGATTTCCGCGGGCAATGTCGTACGCGGCCTGCGCACCGCGTATCCGTCGTGCTTCACATACCTGATCACAGGCGCGGATGGCACCGCGTTTGCGGGCGCGTCGCCCGAGCTTCTCGTCCGCCGGACTGACAGCCGGGCTTTCGCGCAGCCGATGGCCGGCTCGGTGGCGCGTGGCGTGAGTGACGCGGAGGACGAGCGCCTGGCGCGCGACCTGAGCGCGAGCGTCAAGGACGCGGACGAGCATCGCGTGGTATCGCAATTCGTCGTCGACGCCCTACGACCGTTCGCGGCGGAGGTGAGCGCGCACGGGCCAGAGGTCGTCCGGTTCACCAACATCCAGCACCTCGCGACGAGCGTCGATGCCGCGCTGCTCGATCCGGCCGCCGACGCGCTTCAGCTGGCTGCCGCGCTGCATCCGACGCCGGCGGTTGGCGGCTGGCCTCGCGACGCGGCGGAGAAACTGATCGACGAGCTCGAAGGCATGGAGCGAGGCTGGTACGCGGGCGCCGTCGGATGGATCGACGGGCGCGGCGATGGCGAGTTCGCGGTCGCGCTCCGATGCGGCCTGCTGTGGGAGGACGGCGCTCGTCTCTACGCGGGCGTCGGCGTGATGCCTGACTCCGA
>DASZJK010000348.1:0-6446 GCA_035948155.1 Candidatus Dormiibacterota bacterium | reverse complement strand
CGCGGTCACGACCGCTCCGAGCTGCGCCGGCCGCGCGCCCGCCAGGAACAGCATCCCCAGCGACGCGGCCAGCAACACGATCGTGGTGCCGAGGTCAGGCTGCACCAGGACCAGGGCAGCGGGGGCCGCGACGAGGCCGAGGGCGCCTCCAAACGCCCGCCACGTGATGCGCTCGTCGCGCGACAGGTAGGCGGCAAGCACGATGACGAGCAGCAGCTTGGATAGCTCGGAGGGCTCGAGCGGAAAACCGGCCACCGACAGCCAGCGCCGTGCGCCGAGTGCGGTGTGGCCGACCAGGTGTACCGCCAGCAAGGCCAGAAGCATCGCGACATAGAGCGAGGGCGCAAGGCCGCGAAGGCGGCGATAGTCATACAGAGTCGCGGCGACATACGCGGCGGCGCCGAGGGCAACCCAGAGTATCTGCCGCATCCAGTCGGCGCCCGCGCTGAACACAGTCATGACCCCGAGCGTGCACAGCAGCGCGGCGAGCGCCGGCTGCAGCCGGTCGAGTCGCATGATCACGCGCGGATAGCCGAGATGTTCGCGCGGTAGAACTTCATTACGTCGACGCCGATCGGCGCGGCCTCGACCTCGGAAAGCTCACCGCGCTCGACGAAGATCGAGAGCGCGATCTCCGGCTGCGCGTACGGCGCGAAGAAAACAAACCATGCGTGCGTGGGAAGGTCCAGACCGCTTCCGCCCCACTGCGCCGTGCCGGTCTTGCCGCCGCCGTCCGCGGGCACGCCGGCCGCGCGGAACCAGTAGTTCATGTTGTAGGGCCGGTTGATCTCCTCGCGCATGCCCTCGCGCACGGCCTGGATGTTGTCCGGAGACGCCGGCACACTGCCGGTGACCACCGTCTGCTGCTTGCTCACCGTGCGCCCGGCGACGTCGCGCACCGCATGCACGAGCGTCGGCCGCAGCACATGCCCGCCGTTCGCAACCGCGGCCACGTACACCGCCTGGTTGAGCGGCGTCGTCAAGAGGTACGACTGGCCGATGCCGAAGGTGATCGTGTCGCCCTCCGTCCACCGGCACGCATCCGAGTTGAGGTCGGGAACGCCGCACTGCAGCTGCTTCCAGATCCGGTCGGGCACAAGGCCCGCCATGACGCCGGGCAGCTCGATGTCTTTCGCGGCGCCAAACCCGTACGCGCGCGCGTACTTCGCCAGCGTGACGTCTCCGACCATCGCAGCGACCTGATAGAAGAAGGTGTCGCACGACGTCGCGAGCGCCTTCGCGACGTTCATGTAGCCCAGGCTGTAGCTCGCCCAGTTGTGATAGATCCATCCGTTGACGTTGATGTAGGACGGGCAGCTCAGAAGCGTCTGGGCATTGATCTTGCCTTCCTGCAGCCCCGCCGTCGCCGTCACCATCTTGAAGGTGGATCCGGGTGCGTACTGGCCCGCGATGGCCCGGTTCAGCAACGGTTTGTTGGGGTCGTTCAGCAGCCGCGAGTAGTCGGCGTGCGAGATGCCGTGCGTGAACAGGTTGGTGTCGTAGCCGGGCAGGCTGACCATGGCCAGCACCTCGCCGCTCCTCGGGTCCATCACGACCGAGGCACCGGCCGTCTTCCCATCGCGGGCAAGTCCGGCCGCGAGCGATGCAGCCGTCGCCCTCTGCAGCGACGCGTCCAGCGTCAGGTAGACGCCGTCGCCTGGAAGTGGCGCTTGCGCTGCGAGGACTCTCTCGACCTGGCCGCGCGCGTCGACCTCCTCATCCGCCCATCCATCGGTGCCGCGAAGAAACGGCTCCAGCCCCGCCTCGACCCCGACCTTGCCGACCATCTCGTCGGGCTGATAGCCCTGCGCCTGGAGGCCCTTGAGCTCGTGTGGGCCGATCGGTCCGACGTACCCGAGGACGTGCCCGAACACGAGCGGGTCGACGTAGCTTCGCACCGAGTGCTGAGCGATCGAGACTCCCGGCATGTCGGCAAGGCGCTCGTTGACCGCGAGCTCCTCGGCTTGCGTGAGGTTTGCCTTCAGCGTCACGCTCGCGTACTGGTCGAGTGCCGGCAGGAGCTGCGACGCCATCGTTTGCTCGGGGACGCCGACGAGTCGTGACAGCTCGGCCAGCTCGGCCGCGCGGTCGGTCGGTGCCTGCGCCAGACCGGCGGGGATCGCCACCAGGTTCCACACCGGGCTGTTCTCGACGAGCGGCGCGCCGTGGCGGTCGTAGATGATGCCGCGGTCCGCTTCCAGGACGACATGCCGGATGGAGTTCGCGCGCGCCAGCGCCGCCAGGCGCGGGCCATCCGTCACCTGGAGCCGCGCCAGTTGGAGCATGAGGACCCCGATCGCCAGCAATGAGGCCAGCGCGGCGGACAGAAGGCGCAGCGACCAGCGTGGCCGCGGCTGCCCTCCGCCCAGCTGAATGAGGGGCCCCCACGAAGTCACGGCGAAAGCCCTGACTTCGTGGGGATTTCGATCACGTTGGTTGGGGGGCGTCGCGGACGAGCGCCCGCAACCTCCTCATGAGCTCGATCGCGAAAGGCGCCAGCACCGCGTTGTAGATCGCCGCCGCGATTGTCAGTCGCGCCACCGCTGCGGCGTCCATGGCCGGCATGCCCAGGAGACCGTCCGTCAGCACGAGCGTGACGGAGTACGCGACCGTGCCCATGCACGCGGTCAGGGCCGCGTGCAGCGCGTTGGGCCGCTCGAGGTTGCGCGCCCATAGGCTCGTGGCATAAGCGGTCGTCAGGAGCGCGAGCGCATGCGGGCCGATCGGGCCCGATGCGGTGAGGTCGAGCAGGACGCCGCCGATGCATGCCCAGACGAGCCCGGCGCGCACGCCCTGCATCCACGTGATGCCGACGACGGCGACCAGGACCAGGTTCGGAAACGCGCCTGCGATCGACAACCGCGGAGCCCACGTCACCTGCACGAGCGCCAGCGCCAGGATCACGCCCAGCGCGGCAATCCGTCTCACGACGGAGTGAAGTCCGTGATCACGAGCACAAAGCTGACGCTCGTGGGTTCGTTGACCCAGGCCACCTCGGCCAGGTCGGAGGTCGAGGTGTCGCGGTGCGTGATGGACGCGATCTCCCCGACGACAAGTCCGCGCGGGTAGCTCCCACCCACCCCGCTGGTCAGCACCCAGTCGCCGTCGGCGGCGGTGACGCCGACCGCGTGCTGGACGTCGAGCGCGAGCGCGGTCGGGCCGCCGGTGACGGTGCCCTGCAACCCCGACTTCGAGAGGTAGACGTTGGCCCGGCTCTCCGGATCTGCAAGCGTCTGCACGTTTGCGGCGTGCGGACCTACCTCGCGCACGCGACCGAGCAGGCCCGCGCCTGTGACGACGACCATGCCGGGCTTGACCCCGTCGGCGGTGCCGCGGTCGATCTCCATGGTCCGCGTCAGCGCGTCGGGTCCGGCGCCGATGACATCGGCGGCGACGAGCCGGTGACCGGACGCCTTCTGAAAGTCGAGTGCCTGGCGCAGCTGGGCGTTCTCCTTGGCCGCGGCCTGGAGCTCGACGATCTGCCTCCGCTGCTGCTCGTCGGCGGCGCGCAGCCTGGCGTTTTCGGCGCGCAGGGCCGAGACGTCACCGAAGATCAAGGCCACCCGCTGCGCCTGTGCCGCCGTGGTGGTCATGGCCTGCTCCAGCGGCGCCAGCGCGCTCTTCGCGGCTCCGCGGGGGCCCGCCGCCCACGATTGCTGGCTCAGCATCGCGAGCAGCAGCATCGCGGCGCAAAGCGTGAGGAAGAGCCCGGTGGAGCGAGACGAGCTCTTCGCTCCATACATGGGACTAGTGGCGCGGCCAGAGGGCCGGCCGAGAGATCCGGTCCCGAGGTGGTCCAGCTGCTAGGCGCCGACGAGCACCGGAGCGAGCGCATCCGTTGATGCGTGAGCGAGGAGCGCAGGAGGCAACAACGCAGATGGGCCGCCTCGGGACTGCAGCTCCGGACGGCATCTCTGACTGCGCCACTACGTCCGGAGGACTCTCGCGCGACGAGTCTTGATGAGAACGCGGTTCAGGCTGTCGATCTCTTCGAGCACCCTCCCGGTTCCGCGCACCACGCACGTAAGCGGATCGTCCGCGATACGGACGGGCATCAACGTTTCGTGCGCAAAGAGCTTGTCGAGACCGGCGAGCAGGGCGCCTCCGCCGCACACGACGACCCCGCGCTCCATGATGTCCTCGACCAGCTCCGGCGGGGTCGCATCAAGCGTCGAGCGCACCGCGCGAACGATGTCGATCAACACAGCGGACAGCGCCTCGCGGACGTGGGCGCTCGTCATCTCGACCGTTTTCGGTAACCCGGTGATCAGGTCGCGGCCACGGACGAGGAACGAACGGTCTTCTTGCATCGGGAACGCCGAGCCCATCGCGATCTTGATGTCCTCGGCCGTGCGTTCACCGATGAGCAAGCCCATGTGGCGGCGGACGTACTGGATGATCGCGTCGTCCATCTCGTCTCCGCCGACGCGCACCGACGTCGCGGCCACCACGCCTCCCAGAGAGATGACGGCCACCTCGGTCGTGCCGCCGCCGATGTCGACGATCATCGAGCCGCCTGGCGATTGAATCGGCAGCCCCGCGCCGATCGCCGCGGCCATCGGCTCCTCGATCAGGTGCGCCTCGCGCGCGCCCGCCATCGTCGCGGCATCGGTGACCGCGCGCTTCTCCACCTCGGTCACGCCCGACGGCACGCCCAGCACCACGCGCGGGTGGCTGACGTGCCACGCGCGGTTGTGGGCGCGCGCGATGAAGTGGCGGATCATGTGCTCGGTCTGCTCGAAGTCGGCGATGACGCCGTTGCGCAGCGGCCGGGTCGCGACTATGTCGGCGGGAGTGCGGCCGAGCATGCGCCGGGCCTCTGTGCCGACCGCGAGCACCTGACCGGTGCGCTTGCTGACGGCGACGACCGATGGCTCGTTGACGACAACGCCACGCCCGCGGACATGGACCAGCGTGTTGGCGGTCCCGAGGTCGATGCCGACGTCGGCCGACCAGATCCCCAACACGGAGGTGACGATGTTCAAGACGTGGGCAGGACTTCGGTCAAGTTTGTTGGGCGGTTTGCGCGGTGGATGATACACCGCGTGCCCGCGAATTGACGACGAGTAGTTAACGCATCAGTACCGAAGTTGCGATGACCATGGCAACGACAAGTCCCGCAAACGGCGCCACGCCGCGCACGTAGATCCCCCGCGCGATCACGTCGCCGCGCTGGCGGAGCAGCAATCCCGCGCCGATGACGATCGCCGCCACCAGCACGTCGTACCCGAAAAAGCGGACGAGCCCGAAGAGGTCGTCGGTCGGCGGTGTGATGAACAGCGTGGTGAAGAGGCCGCAGTAAGGGAACCACGTGAGGATCCGGCCCGCGTCGAGGCGGCGCTTGCCTCGCCGCTCGCCCGGCGGCGCGAAAGGCCAGACGCGCAGCAAGGCCGGCAGGCACAAAAGATAAAGGAATGCGCACGCGACCTTGACGGGCAGGAGTGAAGGCACGAGCACATTGCCGAGGACCTGTGGCCGAAGGCTCTCCGGTTGCACCGCCGGACCCAGCACGGCCAGCAGCCAGCACGCCTGCACCAACAGCATCAGGCCGGGCTCCGCGACGAACTCGACCGTCAGGGCAAGCTCGGCCCATGCGGTGAAGGCGAGGCCGACCGCGGCGAGGACGATGCTGCGCTCATCGCCGGGCATCGGGTTGAGCGGCGCGGCAGTTTGAACCGCAGCCACGACTGAGCAGAGCGCAATGATCCCGACCACCGGCGAGGGCCGGCGTCGCGGCAGCTCCGGCCACCTCCACTGAGCCGCGCTCGCGCGCATCCATACGAGCTCGATCACGACGCCGAACGCCACCATCGTTGCAAGTCCGGGGTAGAGAAACAGCGCGACCGCGTGCGTGGCGATCCCGAGCAGGAGAGAGATCACAGTCGCGCCGCCGCAAGGAGGGGAAGCGGATACAGGCCGGCGGCGACGTTGACGGCAAGGATCAGTGCGACGCCTATCGCCTGCCGCCCACGCGGCTGCCCGAGGCTGCGGCCAAGGCGCAAGGAGCCCGGAAGCCACAGCAGCATCACGACCGCGAGCACGAGCGCCATTGGCCAGTAGACCTGGGTCGACGCACGCAGCAGGAGGATGCGCGCGCCGAATCCGACGAACGGCGCTGCCCCGGCCAGCGCCGCTGCAACCACGAGATTGATAGGCCGGCGCGTCGTCGTCCTCTCGCGAATCGCCTGCCGGGAGATGAGGTAGAGCGGCAAGCGGCCGGCCAGGATGCTGAACAGCGCGAGCAGCGCGCCACGCTGCCCGTCGGCGACGGTCAGCCCGAAGCCGCAGAGGACAAGGCCCCAGTCGGCGACGAACGAGTACCGCCATGCCGCGACCTCGTCTGCGGTGAGCCACGCCGCGACGCCGCCCCAGGCCATGTTCAGGAGTCCGAGCCCGACCAGCATTCCCCCGAACGCGCCGCCGGCGTCGGTGGGCAGCGCGCCCTG
>DASZJK010000347.1:0-2298 GCA_035948155.1 Candidatus Dormiibacterota bacterium | reverse complement strand
GTCGCGCCTTCGACTTCCTGAAGGAGGGTCACGCGCTGGTCATCTATCCGGAGGGGACGCGGATCGAATCGGGTGTGCTTGCGAAGCCTGAGCCGGGAGCGGGGTTCATCGCCCTGAGGTGTGGCTGCCCGGTGCTGCCCGTCGCGCTGACGGGCACGGCCGAGTGCCTCCCGAAAGGCGCGAAGTGGCCACGCCGAGTGCCTGTGACCGTCACGTTTGGCGCGCCCTTCGTCGTGCTGCAGCGCCGCGCGACCGATGAATCGCGCGTCTCCCACGAGGAGGCAGCCGACGCGATCATGCTGGCGATCGCTGAGCTGCTGCCACCGGAAAGGCGCGGTGAGTTCAGCGACCTCGAAGGGCTGAGGTCCCGCCTGGCGGGAGTGACGAGACCCGCCTGAACCCCGCGATAGTCGCGACTATCGAGGGTTTTGGGGAGACCCGACGCGGGATAGTCGCGACGATCGCGGACGTTGGAGCTCAGCCGATCGCGGGCCGGGCCCAGTCGTCCTCGACCAGACTGCCAAGCGCGGGGTTGAAGCAGGCGTCGAACGCCTCCTTCAGCGTCTGGGGCGTGAGCCGGGGCGGCTGCTGGCGGTAGTTCGCCAGGTCGACGAGCCGCGCGACCAGCGCACGCGGGTGAGAGCCACGCAGGGGCTTCTTGCCGTAGAGGTTGTTCAGCAGATAACCGACCGCCTTCTCATCCCAGGGCACCCCCTGCCGATCGCACTCGTAGCGCAGGATGCGCCCGAAGGCCTCCGGCGACGGGTTGCCGACGCCGATCTTGTACGCCATGCGGCGAAGGAACGCTTCGTCGACGAGCTCGGTGGGGGACAGGTTGGTCGAGAAGACGACCTGGCAGAGGAATGGCAGCTCGATCTTGCGGCCGGAAGCTGAGAGGTCGATGTAGTCGATCTTCTTCTCCATCGGCACGATGAAGCGGTTGAGCAAGCGCATCGGCGGAACTTCCTGGCGACCGAAGTCGTCGATCACCAGAACGCCGGCGTTGGCCTTCCACTGCAGCGGCGCCTCGTAGTAGCGGTTCTGCGGGTCATAGGTGAGGTCGAGCTGCTGGAGCTTGAGCTCACCGCCGGCGGTGACCACCGGCCGCTCGACCTTCACGAGCCGCCGGTCGATCGGCTGCTCGCCCTCGGCGACCTTGTGGTAGACGGGGTCGATGACGCGAACGATCTCGTCGCCGATGGCCACGGCGTGCGGGATCTCGATGGCCGCGCCCATCAGGAGCGCCATGCGCTCGGTGATCGTGCTCTTGCCGTTGCCTGGTGCACCGAAGATGAACAGCGAGGCGCGCGAGACCATGGCGCCGCCGATCTGGTCGATCACGTGCTGCTCGAGCTCCAGCTCGCCGAGCGCCTTCTTCAGCTGTGCGTCGGTGACAGGCGACTTGCCTGAGACCTGCGACCGAATGAGCGCGAGGTAGTCCTCGAAGTTGATGGGGCAGGGCCCGAGGTACCGCGTCTGGACCGAGGACATCTCGGAGGCGCGCTGCCGTCCAGCCGCGGAGATGGCGTAGTTCATCTTCACCGGGTAAGGCCGGCCCTCGAGGGTCGGGTCGTTGGACACGCCGCGCGTGTCCATCAGCTGGTTCTTCTCGAACTCGTCGATCAGCGGGGAGAAGGTCTCGAACGGAAGTCCGAGGCGCTGCTCGAGCGTCGCCCCGGTGAGCTGGTCCGCGAAGGCGAGCGTGCGCAGCAGCAGGCTCGCGACCAGGTCACGCCTGACGTGAAGGTCTTCGAGCCGTTTGGGAGCCTCGATCGCCCCGGTTACCATCGGCCGGACATATTACATTTCAGAAGCCCCGATTCCGGCCATTACTAGAATCGGTTAGACGTTGGTGGAGTACGCGGCGCTGGACCTGGAGACCACGGGTCTCGACCCAGCCCGGGACCGAGTCATCGAGGTCGGCGCCGTCGCCTTTACGCCCGGCCAGGTCACCTCGACCCTGGAGCAGCTGGTCGATCCAGGGCGGCCGGTGCCCGACACAGTGCTGCGCCTGACAGGCATCAAGGAGGAAGAGCTGCGCGGCGCGGCCAGCCCCGAGGCGGCGCTTCGCCGGCTTGCCGATTTCCTGCGGGGCCGGCAGCCGGTGGGACACGGGGCACGCCTCGACGTCGAGTTCCTGGAGACGGCGGGGCTGTGGGACGAGTCGCAGGAGATCCTGGACACGCTCGACATCGCGCGCATCCTCCTGCCCACGGCCGCCAGCCACAGCCTTCCGCTGCTCTCGAGCGAGATGGGTTTCAACCAACCGCGGCCTCACCGCGCCCTGGACGACGCGGA
>DASZJK010000346.1:0-3307 GCA_035948155.1 Candidatus Dormiibacterota bacterium | reverse complement strand
GGAATCGCGCCGGCGATCGCTATGCCGACGACGAGCGCGCCCATGAATATCCCGTCGACGACAGGGTCGAGCGCGCCTCCAAAGTTCGACCGCTGCCCCAGCCTCCGCGCGACCGTGCCGTCGAGAAGGTCCGTGACGCTGGCCACCGCGACCGTGACCGCCAGCGGTGCAAATTGCTTCTGCGTGGCATACGCCAGCGCCGGCGCAGCGAGGTACGCGCGCGCCAGAGTCACCTGGTTTGCCTCCCCGGGAATGAAGGCGCCGGCGACCGCGACTGCCACAAACCACACCACGAACAGGACGTCCCCGCTGAGCAGGGCCCACGCGGCTCCGATCAGGAGATACACAAGGCTGGCGACGACACCGCCACGCGACAGACGCACGGGGAACTAGTGTGGCGAGGGCGAAGGACTCGGCGCGGGTGTGACAGGCGGCAAGTACGCCGCCTCGCCCGGATACGGGTTGGCCCCGCACGGATACGACGGCTCGCCGATCCCCTTCGTGAAGATCTCGTTGTATCCCCCCGAAGAGACGTACCCGCCGTCATACGAGCACACCTGCCGCGTCACGACACCCGGCGGCCGGGTCCACGGCGCCGGCCACGGATGGGACGAGTAGTACTCCTCCAGGAACGGCTTCCACACCGAAAGGCCCACGTTCTCGCCGAACAGCACCGAGGTCGGGCACAGCCATCCGGACGCGGGAAAGTTCGTCGCCAGGTAGGCGTAACCCGAGTCGCATGACGCCCCGGCGTCGATGTGCATCAGCGACGCGGCAACCGCCAGGCCTGGCGTGTAGCCGATGAAGATCGACCCGGTGTACGCCTCGGTCGTCCCCGACTTTCCGGCCACGGGTCGAGAACCGAGGTCGCCGAGGTAGAGCTTCACCGGTCCCCGCAGCAGGTCCGTCATGACGTATGCGAGGTCGGGCGAGATCACCTGCACGCGCCCCGCCGATTGATCAAACGACTCCAGCACCTGCCCGCTCGCGTCGGTCACCTTCAGCACCGCATGCGGCGCGATCCTGTACCCGCCGTTGTCGAACGCCGAGTAGGCGGCGAGGTGCTCGGCCATCGACATCGCGTCGGGTCCGAGCGTTGTGGCGGCGCCGGTGGGGGTCTGGATCGGCGCCGTCACGCCGAGGTTGCGCAGGAACGACACCACGCGGGCACCGCCCTCGCGGGAGTAGGTCCACAGCGCGGGGAGGTTGCGCGACTGCGCGAGGGCGGTGCGCAGCGGGATGTAACCCTCGCGCTTGCCGTCCCAGTCGCTGAAGGCGTGGCCGCCGATCTGCGACGTCTGGTCGTCGAGCAGCGTCGCGGGTGTTACGAGTCCCGCCTGAAGAGCGGCCCCGTACGTGTAAACCTTGAACGACGACCCGACCCCGCGCCATCCCAGCGGGTCCATGCCCGTCAGGTTGATCTGGCCACGGATCGCGGCGTTGTTGTAGTCCGCGCTGCCGACCATGGCGATGATCTCACCGTCGGCGGGACTCATCACCAGCATCGCGCCGGTGTTCACGCCGCGCTTCGCATAGACACGCACCCCGCTCTTCACCCATTTGTCCGCCAGCGCCTGCGTCGACAGGTCGAGCGTTGTCGTGATGGTCAGCCCGCCCTCGTACAGAGCCTGTTCCCCGTAGCGCTGCTTGATGTAGGAGACGATGTAGTCGACGAAATGCGCTGTCAGGGCCCCGTGCGCGGGCGGCCGGGCGATGTGGGCCGCGAGCATCTTCGCGACCAGCGCGCTCGCGAAGATCGAGGTCGCCGTCGAGCGAGAGAGATCGCCGACCGCGACCATGCCGTCGAGCACCTCCCGCCACCGATCGCGGACCGCCGCAAGCTGGTCCGACGTCCCGAACGGGTCGTAGTCGCTCGGCGCTTGCGGAATGCCCGCAAGAAACGACGCCTGCGCCCAGGAAAGGTCGGCGGCGTGGACCTGGAAGTACGTCTCGGCAGCGGCCTCCGCTCCGTACGCCCCGTTGCCGTAGTTGATCGAGTTGAGGTAAAGCTCGAGGATCTGCTGCTTGCTGTAGCGCCGTTCCATCTCCTCGGCGAGCAGCAGCTCGCGAAACTTTCGGCTCACGGTGCGGCTCTGCGCCTCCGCGGTGTCGAGCACGTCGTTCTTCACGACCTGCTGGGTGATCGTGGAACCGCCGAGCGTCGACGAATGGTGCGTCAGGTCGTAGGCGATCGCGATCAGCAACCGCCGGTAGTCGACTCCCGAGTTGTCGTAGAACGTCCGGTCCTCGGTGTCGATCGTCGCGCGCTGGAGCTTGACGCTGATCTTGCTCAGCGGAACGACTGTGCGGTTCTCGTGATACAGCGCCTCGATCAGGTTGCCGTTGCGGTCGAGGATGCGCGTGGTCTGGCTGAGGTTGGCGGTCTGGATCGCGTCGATCGACGGCAGGTCGCCGGCGAAGTAGTCGACCACGGCGATCGTCGCGCCCGTGCCGACCAGGCTCACGGCTGAGATGACAAAGAGCGTGAAGAGCGCCAGCCGCAGCAGCAGGTGGTGCGAGTTCCGAGTGCCTCGGCGACCTCGTGGGCGCGGTCGAGGCCGTCTTCGATGCGCGGCCGTGGCGGACCTCCAGGACGTTTGCTACGACGTTGTGCTGAGTCGTCTGGTCCTCCCCATTTATGGGGAGGTGGCGGCAAAGCCGCCGGAGGGGCAGTCTACCGCAGCCCCAGCGCTTCCGCCCCCTGGTCGGCCAGCCCCATGATCGGGAAACCGAATACCACGTACGCGGCGAGGACGAGCCCGAACGCGACCGCCCCGAACGACGACAGCGCCGTCATCCCCGGCAGCGCCCCGGCCGCCCCGCGCCGTGACTCCTCGAGCGGGCTCTGTATATAGAGGACGCGCAATGTTCCGGCCGCGGCCGCGACGCACAGCACCGCGCCCAGCAAGCCCAGCCCCAGCAGGACGAAGTTCCCGCTCTGCGCCAGCGCGGCGGCGACCGACAGCTCGCCGAAGAATCCCGGCAGCGGCGGCACGCCCGCCAGCGACAGCAACGCCAGGGAAAGACCCGCCGCCCGCAGCGGCCGCAGCGCACCAAAGCCTGCGATCGCCGGCTCCCCGCCTTCCGCGCGCCCCAGCAGGGCCGGCCCGCACGTAGCGGCAAGGCCGAACGCGCCCAGTAGGAACAGCGACGCCCCGATTCCCGAGCGGTAGTGCGTCGCCACGCCGGCGGCGATCCACCCGAGCTGTGAGGTGGCGATGTACGCCATACGCGGTCGCGGCGACCGCACCGCCAGCGCCGCCGCACCACCGCCCACCATCGCCACCGCCGCCACGACCTGCGCGTA
>DASZJK010000345.1:0-3267 GCA_035948155.1 Candidatus Dormiibacterota bacterium | reverse complement strand
CTGGCCGCCTTCGACCTCCTCGTGCAGGCGCCGCGCACCGAGCGCTTGCGCGCGTATCTGCCCGAGCTCTTCACTCGCTACCGCGAGGTCATCCAGGAGCAGCTCGACCGCCTCGAGGAGGACGGCCGCGTCCGGCTCCTGGTGCCGCGCGACGTGCTCGTGCCTCTCGTGCTGAATACCGTGCTCGGATTCGGGTTGTACTACGTCGTGACCCGCGACGATGAGTCTTGCCTTCGCGCGCTGTCCGCCTTCCGCCAGCTCGCCGGCAGCGTGATCGAGCCCGTCTAATGTCGGTCCAGCTTCTCGACCGCGAGCTCGACCGTCTGGAAGGACTCTGGTCCGACGGCCTCTCCGAGACGTACCGCGTGTACCTCGAGTCGGTGCGGCATTTCGCGCCCGGTGTGCAGGAGAAGCTCGCGCTGGCCGCCGCTTTGATCGAGGTCGGGACGCGCCTGCAGGGACTTGGCTCTCGCGCCGCGCCCCCGACGACCCTGCTGATGGGCGACCTCTGCCTCGCGCGCGGATCGCGTCTGCTGGCCGACCATGCGCCGCTCGCGGTGCAGGTCGCCTTCGCCCGCGCCATCGAAACCGTCTCCTCCGCTGCCGCCTCGCAGCAGACGGCACCCCCGACCCGGGTGCTTCTTCAGCAGTCCCTCGGGGCCGCGCGTTGAACAGCGCGCGCGTCGAGTTCACGTCCGCGACCGCGACCGAGTTTGTCGACCTCACCGAACGCATCCGCGACCAGATCGCGCGGTCCGGTTTACGCAACGGACGCGTCCATCTCCAGTCGCTGCACACGACCGTCGGCCTCGCGGTCAATGAGAACGAGCCGTTGCTGCTGCGCGACTTCGAGACGATGCTCGAGCGCCTCGCGCCGGCCGGCCTCGGCTATGAGCACGACGATTTCGAGCGACGGTTCGACATACCGCTCGACGAGCCGGTCAACGGCCACGCGCACTGCCGCCAGATACTGCTCAGCGCGTTTCTTACGCTCCTCGTCGAAGAGGGCGAGCTCGTGCTGGGCAGGTGGCAGTCGGTGTTCGCGGTGGAGCTCGACGGTCCGCGCCAACGCGAGCTCGCGGTGCAGCTCGACGGCGATTTCGCGCGGTCGCACGAAGCGCTGGTCGAAGCCGAGCTTTCGCGACAGCTGCTCGTCGACCCCGAGCCGGTCGCGGCGCCGATGCGGCGGCTGGTCGAGGCCGGCGGCAAGAGGCTTCGCCCGAAGCTCGTGCAGCTGACCGCTGCGCTCGGCCCGCGGAACGACCCCCTTCGCGCGGCGGAGCTTGCGGCCGCGGTCGAGCTGCTGCACAACGCGACGCTCATCCACGACGACTACGTGGACGAGAGCACCCACCGCCGTGGGCGGCCGACGGTCGCGGCGGCGGAGGGGCCCGAGCGCGCGATCGCGGTCGGCGACTACTACTTCGCGAAGGCGACACGACTGGTCGCGGAGATGGGAAACCCAGCCGTCACCGCGGCGATCGCCGAAGCGCTCGAGGCGATCTGCGCCTCACAGATCGACGACGTCGCGCTCCGCGGCTCGTATCCCGGTGACCGCGAGTCGTACCTCCGAGTGATCCAGGGCAAGACGGCGTCACTCTTTGCGGCGGCGTGTGCCTCAGGCGCGCTCATCGCCGGCGCGTCGCCCGAGGTCGTCGGCGCGCTGCGGCGTTTCGGTGACCTCCTCGGCACCGCGTTCCAGATGGCCGACGACATGGTCGACTTCAGCCCGAGCTCGGGCAAGCCCCTCGGACTGGACATCCGCCAGCGTGTCCTCTCGCTGCCCCTGATCTACGCCGCCGAAGACCGCGACGTCGGCCCGGAGGTCCGCCGCCTGCTGGCGGGGGTGCTGGGCGAATCCGAGGTGGGGCGCGTCACCGAGCTCGTCAACGCGAGCGACGCGCTGCCCAGGGTCCGGCGCGAGGCCCAGGCGCTCGTCGACGCTGCGGTCCGCGAGCTCGAGGCCGTGGAGCTCGACGGGCTGCGACCGACGCTCGTCGGCCTGGCGCGGTCAGCGGTCGATCGGGACTCTTAGGGCGCAGCTCCCGACATCACGCCCACCGTTCCCATCGCCAGCGGGATGAAGCGCACCTCCGACCACCCCGCCTGCATGGCCATATCGCCGAGCTCTCCCGGCGTGCGGTACGAGTCGACGGTGTCGCTCAGGTAGCGATAGGCGTCGGGCGCGCCGGACAGCAGTCCGCCGACAGCGGGCAGCACCGTGCGGAGGTACACGCGGTAGGCGCCGCCGACCAGACCGCGCGGCGGGCGCACGAACTCGAGGACCACGGCCCGCCTCGCCACCCGGATCATCTCCGCGAGACCGCGAACCGGATCCGCAAGGTTGCGGAGCCCGAATGCGATCGTCGCGGCGTCGAAGCCGGCGTCGTCGAAGGGAAGTCTCAGCGCGTCGCCCTCGATGAGCTCGAGCGAGGGATGAGCGCGACGGGCGATCTCGAGCATTCCCGCGCTGAAGTCGAGCCCGACCACGCGGCCTCCCGGCCCGGCGATCTTTGCGAGCTCCGCGGTCAGCTTGCCTGAGCCGCACGCGACGTCAAGCGCCGAGCCGCCGGGTTGGAGTCCCGTTTCCTTAGCGGCGCGCCGCCGCCACCCGCTGTCCGTGCCTGCTGACAGCACGGTGTTGACGCGGTCGTAGCGGCGGGCGATCCGGTCGAACATCGTCCGGACGGCTTCGGGGTCGCGTTCGCTCAGATTCTTTGCCAGACCGAGGCGATGCCCTGCCCGACGCCGATGCACATCGTCGCCAGGCCGTACTCCACGTCGCGGTGCCGCATCTCGCGCACCAGCGTGCTCACGAGCCGCGCGCCGCTGCTCCCGAGCGGGTGCCCGAGCGCGATCGCGCCGCCGTTGACGTTGACGTGCTCCTCGTCGAGGCCGAGCAGCCGGATGCACGCCAGCGACTGCGACGCGAAGGCTTCGTTGAGCTCCACGAGCTGCATGTCCGAAGGCTCGAGGCCTGCTTTCGCCAGCGCTTTGAGCGATGAGGGCACAGGTCCGATTCCCATGTAGTCCGGATGCACGCCCGCGGGCGCAGCGGCGACGAGGCGCGCCAGAGGTGACAGTCCGCGCTCGCGAGCTTTCGATTCCGACATCAGGACGAGAGCGGTCGCGCCATCGTTCAACGGCGACGCATTGCCCGCGGTCACCGAACCGTTCTCGCCGAACGCCGGCTTGAGCCTGGCCAGAGCCTCCATCGAGGTGTCGGGCCTTGGCCCTTCGTCCTGAAGGGCCCCATCCACGGCCACG
>DASZJK010000344.1:0-14157 GCA_035948155.1 Candidatus Dormiibacterota bacterium | reverse complement strand
ATGCCCAGGGACACCTGGGGACATCTGTTCGGGCAAGCCACGGACGAGATCGGCATCCTCATGTACGCAGGCATCTTCATGGCCGAGGACACCGGCCTCAAGCACCTGCTCGCCGACAAGGCAAACTCAGGCGTCCGCGTGCGCATCCTGCTCGGAGATCCCGAGAGCCCTTACGTCGCCGAGCGCGGCCAGGGCGAGGGCATCGATGACGCGATCGTGGCCAAAGTCCGCAGCGCTATCGTCCTGTTTAGGCCGCTGCTAGCCAGTGAGAACGTCGAGATCCGGCTGCACGGCACGATCTTGTACAACTCGATCTACCGCGCCGACGAACAACTCCTGGTCAACACCCACATCTACGGTATGGCGGCCAGCAATGCGCCGGTCTTTCACCTGCGCAAGATACCGGGCGGCGATATGGCCAGCAGCTACCTCGAAAGCTTCGAGCGCGTCTGGAACAGCGCGGCGCCATGCGAGAGGGCGTGACGGTGAGCCGCAGGATTGACTATCACGACGATCCGAACGCGCCCAAGCCCAACAGCATGGTGCCTTCTGTGAACGTCGTGGTGATCAACGACGCAGGCGAGATCTTGCTCATCCGCCGGTCGGACAACGACAACTGGGCGCTCCCAGGCGGCGCGATCGACCTCGGCCAGTCCGTGGCCCAGGCGGCGATCCGCGAGACCAAGGAAGAGACCGGCGTCGACTGCGAGATCACCGGGCTCGTCGGCATCTACTCCGACCCGAAGCACATCATCTTGTACACCAGCAACGGCGAGGCCCGCCAGGAGTTCTCGATCGTCCTGACCGCTCGTCCCAGCGGCGGACACCCCACGCCGAGCGCCGAATCAACCGAGGTCCGGTGGCTCGCGCCGGCCGAGATCCAGCACCAACAAATGGATGGCTCGATGCGGCTCCGGATCGGGCACTACCTGGACCGGAGAGACTCGCCCGTCATCACGTAGCCGGAGAAAACAAGCGACAGCTCGTGCGTTCTACGCTCGCGATAAGGGAGGGCTCGGCGTTGTGCGTGAACCGGGTAACGATGCTGTGCGGGCCGTACCGTTCCCTTATCTCCGCTAGCCGGTCACGTACAGAGATCGTGTTTCCGCTCGGATCTGTCGTCATGTCGCAGTAGGCCAGCGCATCGTTGAGGACCATGCTTGGCGCGGGAAACTCCCGGCACAGCTCGCCCGCCAGGCCGCGTTCCTCGGCTTCGAGGACAGCGCAGGAGTGATGCGCGACCAGGCTGCACAGCACCGGGTCGGCGAGGTGTGCGTCGCGGAGGTACCGGGCGCCGTCGAGCGGATGAAAGCCGGTCTGGGCCAGCTCAGGCGAGTAGCCGATGTCATGCAACCACCCGGCTGCTTCGAGCAGATCGGCGTCATCACCGAGGATCGGCGCTAGACTCGGGCTCGCGCGGCAACCCCCTGAACATGCGCCCAACGGCGGGGGAGAGGGACCTCAAGGTGCTTACGGGCGAGCTCCTCGGCCCAATCGGCTTGATGCATGCGATCAAGGTAATGGTCAACGTGAGGGACGTTCACGGACGCAGCGTGCCGTCTTCGGACGTCCCCGCGGGGCTGGTTTGAGCGGCGCCGTCCCTCAACTCGGCTCGTCACGGGCCTGATCGATGTGCTTCTGAAGCTGCTCAGGACTGTCCGCGTTGAGCAGCGGCCACAGCCGTGCACACCACGTCACAGTCCTGTCCGTGTGCGGCACGTACCAGATCTGCCAGTCCGGATTGTCTTGCTCAAGCTCGTGCTTACGCTCATCGAGCATCGTCAGGTAACTCGGCATCATTTCCTTTCGGCGGCTCTGTTGCGGCGTCCGAGCTGGTGTGGCCCTACCGGGCGGAAGCGGGGCCAATCTCGCGCGTGAGTACGTGACGCATTTCGCCGGGGTCGCTTGTGATGACGGCATAGGTGCCGGCACTATCAGCACCGTTACGGCAGATAGCAACCAGCGAGACGCCGCTGTACGTCCGTTGCGTGCCGAACTCGCAGGCGGGAAATTCAGCGGCGAGCCGCGGCAATAGGTAGCCCAGCCCACGGGGCGCAAGCTCGCGGCCAAGCGCATCAAGGGCACTAGCCGGCCGTCCGCCGGTCATGGCGTCTCTCCCTCTCCTGGTGCATTGCCGGGCGAGATTCGCCAGGCAACGCCTGGATCTTGGTCAGGTGATCAGCTTCGTGCCGAGAGCGGAACTTCTAAACAACGGCTGGGGACTTCTAGGGATGTCTTCTGCTACCGTCGTGGGTGTTCCCGCGTTACGGGAGGCAGGAGAGTTGAACGAGCCGCTACGGCGAGCGCTACTACGAGCACGGCTACGTGAAGACGACGTCGCCGCTCGCCTGGGCGTCGATCCCAAGACCGTCCGGCGCTGGCTCGACGGCCGCATCCCCTACGCAAACAACCGCGCAGCTCTGGCCGACCTCGTCGGCGCCGACGAAGCTGACCTCTGGCCCGACGCCGGAGGCCCGCTGACCGCGCGCACACGCCCCGAGGAGCTTGGGACGGTCTACCCGCACCGCTGGTCGGTTCCCCGCGAGGTATGGGCGCAGTTCTTCGCGTCTGCCGAGCACGAGATCGACATCCTCGCCTACAGCGGCCTATTCCTGGCCGAAGACGCCGACATCCTGCGCATCCTCACCGACAAGGGTCACGTCGGCGTCACCGTCAGGATCGCGCTCGCAGACCCAGACTGCCCGAACATCGCCGAACGCGGCGAAGAGAAAAGCAGCGGCGACGCCATGCCCGCCAGGATCCGTAATTCGCTCATCCTGTTCAGTTCGCTACGCGAGGTCGAGAACGTCGAGATTCGTTTTACCAGACCGTCTTGTACAACTCGATCTATCGTGCCGACAATCAGCTTCTCGTCAACCAGCACTCTTACGGTGTGCCCGCTGCCCATTCTCCCATCTTCAGCCTGCGCAAGGTCGAAGGCGGCGAAATGTCCACCGGCTACCTCACCAGCTTCGAGCGAATCTGGTCAGTCGCCGCCCTGCTTGAGTAGCGCCAGTAGAGATCTGAGTCAAACAACCTCTTGATGTTCCGTAGTTTGATCGCACCCCTGCCTCTAATTGTTAACGGATTCGCGGTCTGCCCTGACTCACTGAGTTCGTCTACGTTACTGTGAGCGCGGGAGCGCGTTGATTTCATTTCTGCTAAGCAATACCATGCCAACTTGGCTGCGGTGCTGCTCTTGACGCAGGCCCGGCTCGCGGGACGCGAGTTCCTACCAAGTTAGCTGTAGTCCATATTTGCTCTGCAACAATTTATAGCGTCCGCAGACCTCCTCTACGGTTAGGCCAGTTTCTTTTGCGTAATGCTTAAGTCCTTCTAGCTTGATTGATTGCGCTGGGTCGATACCAGGGGACAGTCCATCAACATCCCGCGAAAGCAAGACCCTGTCATATTCCTCTCGCTCGGTTAGGGCCATAGCCCACAATGCGGCCCTCCGTTTTTCACCTGGCTGTCCTTTGAGGAGATTCTGAAACTCAAGGAGTGCCCAGTCCACTCCGAGAGTCGCTAGAGCGGCCACTGCGGGAGATGGAGCATGTAGTTTTCGTGCACGTGCAGACTTCACCAGCGGCTCCACCGTGTCGGGGTCGCCAATCCGGCCGAGTGCCTCCGCCACCGGATACACGACATTCCCGTCGGCGTCGGTCAGGAGCCTCACCAGCGGCTCCACCGCGCCGGCATCGCCGATGTCGCCCAGTGCCCTTACTACCGAGTCCACGACATTCCCGTCGGCGTCGGTCAAGAGCCTCACCAGCGGCTCCACCGCGCCGGCATCGCCGATGTCGCCCAGTACCGCCGCCACCAAACTACGCACACGTCCTGAGGCGTGATTAAGGAGGGGAAAGATAGGATCTCTATACGAAGAGAATAGTCGTCCATACTCTTGAGCAAGCGCATTTATGGAATCGCCGTATTTATATGAATTGGCAATACGATCCGCTACTGCTTGTGCAAACCGCGTATTACTCGAGTGGTCACCTCTTAGCGGCCAGAGCAAGAACCCTGCAGCCATCGGGGAAGTTTTCGGATTCTTGATCAGGGAAATAAGCGCAGCTGTCTGCCTTCCTGAGGGTACCCATAGGCCTTCCCCCTCAGAAGGATCTGCACCCAGCCATCCGAGCGCCCATGCTCCAGCCTCGACTTCACGCTTCGACTGTTTCAGCATCTCAATTAGCTTTGGTGCGATCGACGAGACCAAAGGCATAGCTTGATCGGCGTCGGACGGAGAACGTGTTCTGCGACGGCTATATATAACGTCCATGATGGCCAATGCGCCACATATTCTATCTATACTTATGACACTAGAAAGGCTACGCAGCTGACCCATTAGCCAAATTCTTAGAGCCTCATGGTCTGCTGGGGCCGACTTTCCGAGGACTGTGGCAGCAGACCCTCCCAACCACCTTGCTTCTACACGCCGTGAACGCCACTCCTTGACGATACGCTTAGCTACGAAAGGTGCCCAGAGCGATTTCCCAACCTCATAAAGAGCCCTATCCGCTACGGTCCGGCTCGGACCTGAACCGTCATTTTCCTGCAAAACGTTAACGAAGCGATCGACCAGCTCGCCAGCAACATCCTCGCTTACATTTGGTTCATCAGACAAACAAGATAGCGCGAGTACAGCTCTTGGTCGTGAACTTAGGGCTGCCTCTTCACTCTCGCGCGGCTTCGCAATAGCGAGCAATACACTGTCGACATCATCGTCGTTACATGACATTACGCATAGCCGCAAGGCTTCTCGCCAGTTTTCCGTCACTGTAAGCTCTGCTGGTTCGCTCTCATTATCCGCCTCTGTACTCACAGTCTGAGCCGCCAGCGGCGCCACATTATCAGCCAAAGAACGTTCCCGATTCCTATCAGGGAATCGTCCCGCGACCAAAGACAGCCCGGCAAGATACTCTTGGAAAGTAAGGTGCCTGAACTCATAAATAGGTACCAACTGGCCTTTAAAGCGAACTGAACCAGCTTCTATAAGAATACCTGTTCGACGTTCGAGCAACTGAAGGAATTCTAGTGGTTCATGTCGCCGCACGGCACGGACACTCGGATACTCCTTACGCATTGTCCAAAGTAGTGCGATCATCTCGTCAGCTCGCAGTTGCTGCACACCCTGGAGACACATTGTGTAAGCAATGTACTCCAATTGTGGCATTGCTTCATAAGGATCTAGGAGTTCGTCTACCTCGCTGCGCCAGTTCAAGAGAACTTCGACGGCCTCACGATATAGGTCTGCTCTCTTGCTCGGAAGCTTGCCCACCTTCTTTTTGACCAATGCCATAGTGGTCAAAAGCATTGGGTTACCAGTAAGTCGCTCTATGCGGTCAGTGCTGTGAATGTCACTTTTGAGTTCTTCTTCAGCGGGCTCCCTGCGGATAACAGGTTCGGTAACCATGCACCATCTATGAACAAACTCATCCTTGTCTTCCGCAGTCAGATCGAGAACCGTGGAATGTTCGAAGCCGCGCCCAATTCGCAATCCTATCTCCCTGTAGCCCACAATTCTTGATGTGGCAATGATCGGAGTATCAGGGTAAGCGACACAAACTTGCTCAATTTGGCGACAGAACCTAGCTCTAACGATCGGTGAAACGATCTCATCCAAGCCATCAAGCAGTAGCAGGGCGCGACCATGCGAGAGGCGATCTAGTAGCAGCTTGTTTAGGCCTTCGGCCTCGCTGCTAGCTATCCCAAATTTCTTCAGATGACGACTCAGAATGTCTTCGAGTGGACCAGATATGTAAGATTCATCTAGATCCCTGCAACGTACTAGTATGGGTAGCCAATCTTCGTTGGGGAGAGTGGTGACGTCTGGCAACTCACGCCAATCCGGGTCAGCGTTCAACCGAAGAAGGTATGCGGTTGCAATCCATCGCAGTAGGGTGCTCTTGCCGGCACCGGGATCACCGAGTATGACCAGCCTTCGAGAGAGGCCGAGCCGCTCCCCTACCGACCATCGCTCGAAGTTCGACGCGATATCGGACGCGAGTTCCATAGATGAGGGCTGACGCCTACGTGCCTCTACCCTGCTGAGGGTATCCTCTAGGCCAGTCGAGTCGGTCGATGTCTCCACAGCTACTCGAAGGGAGACGTAGAGGCTCCTCAGCAAAAGTTCCCGGGTCGCAAGGTTTCGATCCACTACGGGGAGATTGGCAAGATCAACGATGTCATAAGTGCGGAGAGCAAGTTCACGATAGCGGCGCTCTATCCTGTCCGAGCGTGGCGAGTCTTGCGATGATTCAACAGGATAGTATTCTTGCAGCGCTTCAATGAGTTCGCTGACCGCTCTATCTGGATCTCGCCAATACTCCGCTACACGACCATCCAATGTTAGCTGCTGCAGATAAGCTCGTCTCTCCATTTGTAGTCCGAAGATTCGAGTGCCAGGATGTGCCCGAGCGGCGTTCACAACCTGATGTGCCCAGCCAGTTCCAAGAGCAGTTATAGTGCCGCATAGGACAACGGGACTCCCAGCCTCGAGTGCTTTCGACGCTTGCTGCACAAGGGAGTCGCCAACAAGTAGTGTTCCTTGACATAGCACCTCATAACCGGCCGCACGCAGCGGACCCGCAACAGCTTCTGCTAGGGATTCTTCTTCTTCTGCATGCGCGAGGAGGACTGGCGGCATCGCTTTAGATCTCCAGGATAAATTTCGCTACTTAATTGATCGAAGTAGGAGCTCCATGCCCCTATTCCAGTCACTACGAAGGTCAGCGGTGCGTATATCAGAAAGTATCGCTGGTACCTCCGTACCGGTAAGCATCACGGGCATTATACGTACGCCTTTGCCCTCTAGTTGTCGCGCGAGAGTCGACATCCATTCACGACTTATCCACGGTGACATCACTCCTTCGTCCGAGTAGCACAAGACAAGATATGTGGAGGCATAAAGCCCTTCCTCCATTCGTTGGACGATAGAATCACCGATATCGATGGCCCACTCATCAAGCCACACTTCATGCCCAGTTCGTCGCAGATCTTCGGCAAGACGAAGCGCTTCTACACGATCTTGCCCTCTGTGACTGATGAAGACGTTAGCGATGTCGAACCCCTTTCGATCGGACGCACCAGGTATCTTGGTGTCTGGCGCATCGATATCGAGGCAAGCCTCCCCTTGTTGGAAACCTTACACCAGTGTTGATTCAACGGGCTAGGCCAATCAGCTGATCGCTGGTTAACTACATTGCTGCCCGTCTCCCTGCGCTTCCCCGCAAGCACTGGCTCACAGGAGGCCCGCGGTGCTCACGTCACTTATACGGCAGTTGTAGTTCGTTGTGATCATGGTGCTGTCTCCGCATAGGCGTTCCAGCCTCGGTGGGCTTGGCGGGCGCGGTGCTGGTGGCGGCGTCGCGCCAGTCCGAGCAGTACAGCCGGTGGGCCCGGTCTCGCCGGGGCGGCGGGATGACGACGTCGCGCGGCAGCGTCAGCGACACGTCCAGGCAGCCCTGGGCGGCCAGGTCGCGCAGCGCCTCCAGGCCCCGGGGCGCACCAGGGTCGCCCCGGAGTGCCCCTCGTCGGCGAAGACCAGCTGCTGGCCGCCATCGCCGCGCGGCTCGGGGCCCTGGGCCTGGAGCTGCATCCCGGGAAGACGAAGATCGTGTTCTGCAAGGACGCGAACCGCCGGGGGGACTTCGAGCACACCAGCTTCGATTTCCTCGGCTACACCTTCCGGGGCCGCCTGGCCAAGGGCCGCGGAGGCTATTTCACTGGCTTCAACCCGGCCATCAGCGCCACGGCGAAGAAAGCGAAAGGCAAGCAGATCAGGGACTGGCACCTCAACCGCCGCAGTGGCACGGACCTGTCCGGCCTGGCCAAGGAGATCAATCCCCAGGTCCAGGGCTGGATCTACTATTACGGGCCTTCTACCGCTCCGAGTTGTGCTTCCTGGCATGGCGTATCAACGAGCACCTCGCCCGGTGGGCCATGCACAAATTCAAACGATTCCGCGGCAAGTACGCCAAAGCGATGGCCTGGCTAGGCCGGACTGTGGGGGCCGGATGACGGGAGACCGTCACGTCCGGTCCTGAGAGCGGCGGAGGGTGAGACTCCCCCCGCCGACTCACCCGGCCTAAAGGGACGCCGATACTGAGTCCGCGCCGCGTACAGATCGGTCCGTCGCCGCAGTATCTGCGGCTGGGCGCGCCCGAGTACCGTGTCGACCCGGGGTTCATCGATTGGCCGGGTTGGAGATCTTCTACTCGATGGCAGACATCATGAGTGTGCTGTAGCTGTGTCGGGGTCGCACAAATGACTGGGAATTATGATGTGGACATCGCCTTGTCGCGGTGAGGAAGCGAGCGACTTATGCGGCAGAACGCATCTTTCGTTTCGTGCCACGGGCCGCCAGACGGCGGAACATGGTGGTTCTCGCCGATCCCGGTACCTCCCATGGCCTGAGAGTAAGGAGTTGCTCGGCGACCACGAACCATTCCCACGGCCCCTGCGCGAGATCGGGTGAGCCCTCCTGCATGGGCGGCTGGTTTAGGACAGGATCCTGCATGAGATCGGGCGAGCCCTGCTGCACGGGCGGCTGGTCTGAGAGGGGATCGGGCGAGCCACACCGCAGCGCTTGCTCTCTTCGGATCGCCGACTTAATTCGTTCGTCGTCGGTAAACTCGTGCCCCGGGCCGGTGACCTGGCGGAGCGCCTCTAGTCGGGACTCGATAGCCGGAAGGGCTGGGGTGCCCGGCCCCGATAGCATCTCATCGGCAACAAGCGATGTCAGCATCTTGAACGCTTGGTACGCACGGTAGCCGTCGTGGCCGAGGCCGTTGCCGTGGATGTCCGACCGCCACCACAGCAGAGGCTCTCCGCGCCGAATGGCTCTTCGCAACTGCTTATACGCTGTCCGGAGACACCAGAGGGCCGCTCGCTGATCACGGCCGACGTCGTGTTCGAGAGTAATCCGGATGAGCAGCGCCTCGAACCCTCCTTCAGCCGCAGCCGCTGCGCCTAGCAACTCCGATCTGCGGGCGGCGTCCGGAAACACCAGCGGAGTTACCTGAGTTTTGGACGATGTCCTGGTGCCGCCCAGGTGAGCGTTCCACACCTTCAAGGTGGCGAAGAACTGGCCATAGACGCGGTACAGCTCAGCTGCCGCCGCCAGGTCACGCTCCCGCCTTGCCTGTGCCGCTTCCCGCCGTTCGGTGTACCACCTAGCGATGATGACGCCGATTATGGCGACGACGAAGGCAACGATAAGACCCGACACGGCATTTGCCAAGATCGTGTCCCCAAGACCCATCCGATCCCCCCAATCCGCAGCCGGAAGTTGGCTCCACGTACCAGGATCCGCGCGCTGGACGGGAATGTAAATGACAGCAACCGGAGATGTTGCTCGTGGCTGAGCGCCCTCCGTAGCCGATCTCGGTTGGTCGTCATCTCTCTCATATAGACAAGGACCGTTGCCTGCCTAGGTACAGCGCCTGCTCATCAGCTGACCGCGCTTGCCGGGCACGCGAAACCGCGGCCGCGTCCAGCTGGTCAAGCGCCCGCCCATTTGCGCAAGACCCATCTACCGTCCTGGTGGCGGTTAACAGACCTCCATGCCATCTTCACGCTTTCTGCACCACTCCTGCACACGTACGAGTTTCAGTGCTGGGAGTAAATGCCAAGAGCCGCATCCCCATTCGCCTAAACAATTCAAATACTTCTGGGAAGTCCTCCTGGTATGCTGCCGCAGCGAAGGAGGAGCGACGTGGCGTGCACAGGCGATGGCTCCACCGGCAGCATCAAGACGCAGCAGTGGTTGTTCCAGAACTGGGCGCGTACGCAGCAGACACTCGTTCCGGTCGTCTACAACCCCGAGACGAAAAAGGTCCACCAAATCGTCAACGCGATCCGCGAGGTCGAGAGTGTCGGCGGGACGCTGAAGGCGATGGGCTCGCAGTGGTCCTATAGCGGCGTCGCCGTCGATTCCACCACGCAGGCGGTGATCGACACCGACCAGCTCAACTCGATCCTCTCGAACGTGATCCCGTTCGCGCTGCTTGCCAACCCGCCGAAGGCGGCCAAGTACTACGTTCACGTCGAGGCGGGCATCAAGCTGTGGGACCTCAACTGTCGGCTCGACGGGCTCGGGCTGGCGTTGCCCACCCTCGGAGGCAGCAACGGCCAGTCGCTCGCCGGCGTGATCTCCACCGGATCGCACGGGTCCGACATCGACGCCCCACCCGTGGCCGATGCCGTGGGCGCCATCCACCTGGTGGGGCCGGGCGGTCAGGAGTGGTGGATCGAGCGCGATAGAGGCGCCGGCGCCATCACCGACCCCGCGCTCATGCTGCAGCTGAAGCAGAACGACGTCCTCTGCCGCGACATGCGCGTCGAGTACGACACCTCGCTGTTCCGGGCCGTCCTGGTGTCGATGGGGCGTATCGGCGTGATTTACAGCTACGTCCTGCAGGCGACCGACAAGTTCGCGCTGACGCTGGCGAGAGCCCGGTCGACGTGGACCGTCGAGCGCTCGAACCTCCGCGCGCCCGGCACTCTGTATTCCGGGAGCCGGTGGGTTGAGATCTTCCTAAACCCGTACCCCGACTCGACGGGCGAGCACCAGTGCATCGTGTCCCGGCTGGCGACGGGGGGCGGGCCGCCGTTCGCGCCCGACCCCACGCCCGGCACCTTCGACGCCGCGTTCGACGGCATGTGCCGGACCCCGGAGATCCTGCCGGTCCTCGCCGGCGTCCTGACGGCGCTCCCCGCCGCGCAGGCCACGGCGACGGCGGCGGCAGCCGCGACGCTGGGCCCGCTGCTCGCGATCCCGTTCGCCGGTCCGATCCTCTATGCCACGGCGATCGCGGCCATCGAGGCGCCCTTCATCGCGGCGGAGATCGCGGTGAACAACCTGATGCTGGAGACCGCGGGCGATAACTTCGGCGAGCTGCTCGCCGTCGTGGTCAACCATCTGGTGGACGCCGGACTGAAGGATCTGATCCCGGCCATCGTGTCGGCGATGGCGACCTCGCTGCGGCCGCCGTCAGAGAACGGCCAGGTGAAGGAGAGCTTCCGCGCCTACACGAGGCAGCCCACGTGCGGCACGCCCCCCCGGGAGGGGACGAACTGTGAGCGGCAGATGGACGCCCTGGAGATAGCCTTCGACATGTCGCCGGGAAAGACGGACCTGTTCGACTTCATCGCCGACGTGTTGGCGGCGGCGGACAAGCTGTGGGCGGGCAACGACCCGGCCGCGTTCGGGATGTCGCTGCGCCTCACCGGCAAGACCACGGCGCTCCTCGGCATGCAGCAGTTCGCCCGCACGTGCAGCGTGGAGCTGTTCGCCTTGCGCGGCGTCCACTCGACGCCGGCCCTGCTGACGAAGCTGTTCGAGCTCGGCGAGAAGCACCACGGCATCCCGCACTGGGGGCTCATCAACGAGCTGACAGCGACCCAGGTCCGCAGCCATTACCCGAGCCTGAGCGAGTGGCGCCAGGCGCTGCGGTTCATCATCGACGGCGGCATGGGGCGCGAAGAGACGTTTCGTTCCGCGTTTTCGCAGGCGCGCGGGCTCGAGCCGGAGCAGTACATGCCGCCGGTCGTGGACGCGCCCATAGATCAGAACGGCGAGACCTTCCCTTATGACTTCGGGACGGTGCGGCTGCACAACCGCAAGTCGGTCACATTCCACTTCACGAACACCGGGCAGCACGAGTTGCGCGTGACGGCCCACGACGTGGACCCCGGCGGCGGCTTCGCGCTCGACGACGTGCCGCCCTCGCTGTCGTTCGGCGTCCCTGGTCGGCTGCACGAGCTCGAACTCGACGATGTCGCGCCGGTGGCGCAGCCGAACCAGGAGATCCAGGTCAAGGCGACGTTCGTCGCCGAGCGGATCGGCTCGCACCAGGGCAAGCTCAAGATCTACACGAACGCGGCGAACCTCAACCCCATCGTCATACCGCTGCGGGCATGGGTCGAGGCCTTCAGCCTCATGCCTGTTCAGCCCTCCCGATGGGGGACCCTTGACCTCGGTGAGGTCGCGATTGGGGCGACGCAAGTGACCACCGTGACCGTAATGAACGACGGCACGCTGCCGGCAGAGCTCACGTCGTTCGAGGCTTCCAACCCGACGGTCGGCCAGCAGATCGTCGTGCAGACCGGAGGAATCGGCGCGGGACAGACGCGCACCTACGCGGTCGCGTACACGCCGGTGGTCGTGGGCCGCCTCGACACCGACCTCGTGCTCCACTTCACCGACGGCGCCACAACGCCGCGAGACGCGCAGGACGTGCGCATCCAGGTCACCGGGGTCGGCTTCGGCGCGCAGGCGCGGTTCGCCCCGACGGTGGTCGACTTCGGATCCGTCGACGTGGGCGTGGAGAGCGGCCCGCAGGTGATCACGATCGAGAACGTCGGGCGCCAGGCGCTGACGATCTCCAGCGTGTTCGCGGGGGGCGCGGAGTTCCACCTGGCCGGCCCGGCGCCGACGGTGATTGGGCCCGAGCAGAGTCAGAACGTCGGGCTGGTGTTCGCGGCGCGCGGCGTGGGGCCGCGCCAATCTTTGTTCACGGTCACGTCCAATAGCCTCGCTCAGCCCACGGCCGTGACGTTGACCGGCGTCGGGCTGGCCGTGCCGATCCTGCGCGCGACGCCGGCTGCGGCGGCGTTCGCCGACACCATCGTGGGCAGTAGCCGCCTGATGACGATCGAGATCGGCAACCCCGGCGCCGTCGATGTCGCAGTCGGCACCGTCACCCTGTCGCCGACGGTCGGCGACTTGCGAATCGTGCGCGACACCTGCAGCGGCGCCACCATCGCGGTGGGCCAGTCGCGCCAGATCGACGTGGAGTTCGCGCCGCTGACGAGCGGCGCTAGATCGGCCGCGCTGGAGATCACCGGCCCGGCGCAGCAGCTGCATGTAGCGCTGTCCGGCGTGGCGATCGCCGCCAGCGGGCTGGTTCCGAGCCGCAGTGACGTCGATTTCGGCCCGGTCGGGGTCGGGGCCACCTCGCGCGACGCTCGGCTCACCTTCCAGAACCTCGGCGCGACGTCGGCGATGATCTCGGCGGTGAACGTCGTCGGAGCCGCGGCCGGCGACGTGGTCTTCGCCACCGATTGCACCGGAGCGGTGCTGGCCCCCGGAGCCACCTGCAACGTCGACCTGCGGTTCCGTCCAACCACGATGGGGCCGCGCGCGGCGACGCTCGACGCGACCGCCACCGTCGCCGCGTACGGGGTCACGCTGCACGCGGTGGGCCTCGGCCCCGACGTCGTGTGGACCCAGGCGTCACTCGACTTCGGTGACACCAAGGTGGGCGTGCAGACGCCCGCGCAGACGGTCGGCCTCATCAACCAAGGCAACGCACCGCTGACCATCACGCTGGTCGACACGAGCGGCGACGGCGCCGATTTTCCGCTGGTCGATATGACCCCGGGTATCGTCACGCTGCCGCCGAATGCCGAGAAGGTGTTTCAGGTCCGCTTCAAGGCAACCGCCTCCGGCAACCGCCAGGCATCGCTGCGCGTGCACGCGGGCTTGCAGATCTACGCCGTCACGTTCACAGGCGTCGGTGGGACGTGAGCTCGCCTAGGCACCTTTGGCGCCGGCGAAGCGACCACCCTGAACAACATCGGCATCGTGGTGTACGCCGGGCTCGGGGACCGGCAGCAGGCTCTGGCCTACTACGTTCCGCGATCGGCATGGCTGGCCGCTTTGCGGCCGGCGAGGCTTACGACCGTGCAGACTCCCG
This sequence comes from Candidatus Dormiibacterota bacterium, assembly GCA_035948155.1. Lineage (GTDB taxonomy): Bacteria > Chloroflexota > Dormibacteria > Dormibacterales > Dormibacteraceae > 40CM-4-65-16. The sequence continues at coordinate 457 of DASZJK010000344.1, read as the reverse complement.
TGGGTCCGGGCACGCCGCCGCCCAGGTTGCCGCCGCCGCGGAACAGCAAGGTGACCTCGATGCCAGCCAGTAGGTGACCCTGGTCTGCTGGCGCAGCAGGTGGAACCGCAGTTCCCTGACCTTCCCGCCGAGGTGTCGGGTGTAGGGCTCGCCGAGGTCCTGGGCGTGCTCGGCGAGCAGGCCGGCAAGGAAGTCGACCCGGCCGAAGTCGCGGTCGGACAGGCTGGCCATGGGTTGGATTGCCAGCACCATCGCGCAGTTCCGCGGAGCCGTCATCACCCTGCGGGAGTGAGGCTCGCCGGCCCGGCACGTGGTGGAATGGGTTGATCCCGCGCGCGCCGGAACAGGGAGGGAACCGTGGTCAGGGTCATCCTCAACGTGATCTGGCTGGTGTTCTGCGGATTGTGGATGGCTATCTGCTACGCCCTGGCCGGGCTGGTGTGCTTCATCCTGATCA
>DASZJK010000343.1:0-4211 GCA_035948155.1 Candidatus Dormiibacterota bacterium | reverse complement strand
CGCGGGCGGTGGCATGTTGCGCGCGGACACCGGCAAGGTGAAGCAGATGCTGCTCAACCTCGTCTCCAACGCGATCAAGTTCACGCCGGAAGGCGGCTCCATCACGATCTCCGCAGCCCGCGCACCGCGCGCGGTCCAGATCTCGGTGGCCGACAGCGGCATCGGCATCGCCGAGGCCGACCAGGCCCAGATCTTCCAGGAGTTTCACCAGGTCGACGGCGGTCCTGGCCGCCGGCACGAGGGGACTGGCCTCGGACTCGCGCTGACCAGGCGCTTCGCCGCCTTGCACGGCGGGGATGTGAAGTTCCGCAGCAAGGTGGGGAGAGGCAGCGTCTTCACCCTGACCCTTCCGCTTGAGCCGGCGCCGGCGGAGCCCGAGCCTCAGCCGGTCGTCGCCGGGGTGAAAGCGAACGGACACGGGCCGCTCGTGCTGGTGGTCGAGGACGAGCCGAGCGCGGCGGAGCTTCTGACCAGGCAGCTCGCGAACGCCGGTTACCGCACCGCCGTCGCCCGCACCGGCACCGAGGCGCTGGCCAAAGCGAAAGAGCTCGAGCCTGCGGCAATCACACTCGACATCATCCTGCCCGGCCTCGACGGGTGGGAGGTGATGACGAGGCTGAAGGGCGATGCTGCGACCGCCCACATTCCCATCGTCGTCGTCAGCGTGCTGGAGAACCCCGAGCTCGGCATGGCGCTCGGTGCGATGGACTACCTCGTCAAGCCGGTCGACATGAAGGTGCTCATCTCACGCTTGAAGGCCTTCGCGCCGGTGAAGGAACGACTGCAGGTGTTGGTCGTCGACGACGAGGAGGCCAACCGGGAGTGGCTGGTTCGGGCCCTCGAACCCGCCGGCTTCGACGTGCTCTCGGCGTCCAGCGGCAAGCGGGGAATCGCCCTGGCGCGAAGCCGGAAGCCAGACCTGGTGCTCCTCGACCTCATGATGCCCGAGGTCAACGGCTTCGACGTCGTCGAGGCGCTCCGCACCTACGATTCGACGCGCCACACGCCGATCCTGATCCTCACCGCCGCGACCCTCAGCGACAAGGACAAGCGCAAGCTCAACGGCCAGGTCTCAGAGATCTTGAGCCGCGGCAAAGTCGGTTCGTCGCTGATCGTCGACCACCTGCGCACGGTCGCCCAGGAGAGCGGGGTGAGATGAGCGGCGTCGAGATCGTCCTCCTGATCGAGGACAACGAAGCCAATTCGATGCTCGCGACCGCCGTACTCGAGCGGGAAGGGTTTCACGTCGAGGTGGCCTCGTCAGCCGCCGAGGCGAACAGGCTTCTGCGGGCGGTGATCCCGGCCGTGATCCTGATGGACATCCAGCTCCCGGGTGAAGACGGCCTCACGTTCACGCGCGAGCTGAAGTCGGGTCGCGCCACGTCGCGGATTCCAATCGTGGCCCTCACCGCGCACGCGATGGGTGGTGACCGCGAGCGCGCCCTGGAGGCGGGATGCCAGGGCTACATGTCGAAGCCCATCGACACAAGGACATTCGCCGCCCAGGTGCGACAGGTCCTGGAAGGCTCACACCGGTCAACAGAGGAGGAAGGCGCCGCATCATGACCTCAGCCAGCCGTCGGATTCTCGTCGTCGATGACGACCCGGCCAGCAACGAGCTGGTGGCCTACTTCCTCAAGTCGCTCGGCTACAACGTGGCCATCGCGGCGGACGGAAGCAGGGCGCTCAACATGGACCTCGACGACGACATCGAGCTCGTCATCCTCGACGTGCACCTACCGGAGTACGACGGCGACGAAGTCCTGCTGATGCTGCGCGAGCGGCAGATTTCGCGTCCGGTCAAGGTTCTTGCCCTGACCGCGGACGAGTCAGACGAGGTCCGCGAGTCGATGCAGAGCGCGGGAGCGGATGGGTTCCTGACCAAGCCGGTCGACCTCGACGTCCTCCGCGATGAGGTCAGCCGGCTGATGCCCGGTGAATCGCAGGTCGAAGGAGCTCTGCACCGGCGCATGCGCGAGCGGGGCGTAACGTCCCGGAGCGTCGACCCGCGGTCAGCGCTCAGGCGATTTTGATCAACCCCTGCCGATGTACGGCATCCGGGTCGCCATGACGGTCATGAACTGCACGTTCGCGTCGAGCGGCAGGCTCGCCATGTAGGCGACCGCCCGCGCGACGTCGCCGACCGACATCTTCGGCTCCTTCAGGGGTTGCGTCATCTCGGTATCGGCGTTACCTATGTCTATCTGGCCGCACGCGATGTCGTAGGCGCGGCCCTCGAGCGAGGTTGACTTCGTGAGGCCGGTGATCGCGTGCTTGCTCGCGGTGTATGCGGCCGAGTTGGGGCGCGGCACGTGGGCCGAGATCGAGCCGTTGTTGATGATTCGCCCGCCGCGCGGTTGCTGCTCCTTCATCATGCGCATGGCTTCCTGGGTGCAGAGAAAGGCACCGGTGAGGTTGGTCTCGATCACGGTCTGCCACTGCTCGTAGGCCAGCTCGTCGAGTGGAACCGCCCTCGCGTTGGTGCCGGCGTTGTTGAAGAGCAGGTCGATGCGGCCGAACATGTCCTTGACCCGGGCGAACATCGCGCTGACGGACCTGGGCTCGCGGACGTTGACCTCGAACGGAACCACCTCGAGCTTCTCGGCCCTTGCCTCGGCGGCCACATGCTCCAGCACCTCGCGACGGCGCCCACCTACGACCACCGCGAAACCATCGCGAGCGAGGGCGAGCGCGACCGCCTTGCCGATCCCGGTGCCGCCTCCCGTCACCAGCGCGACCTTGACCACAGACATGGTTGTAGCATCAGCGGGTAACCGAGATCGGTAACTGTTTTGTTACCGTTACCGGACAGTTACCGTGCAGGAGGTCAGGATGAAGTACTTCGAGGCGAGGTCGAGCATCAAGGCGAGCCCGCAGAGCGTATGGCAGGTCTTGACGGCCGGCGAGCGCTTCGCCCAGTGGGATTCGGGCATCGAGCGATTCGAAGGCAGGATCGCGCCCGGCGCCACGGTCAAGCTCTATGTCAAGGCGAACCCAGGCCGCGCATTTCCCCTCAAAGTCACCGAGCTGGCACCCAACCGTCGCATGGTCTTCTCGGGCGGAATGCCTCTGGGCCTGTTCAGAGGCGTCCGAACCTACACCCTCGAACCGGACGCGGCCGGCGGAACGAACTTCCACATGCGTGAGGAGTACACGGGCCCGCTTCTCGGCATGATGTGGAGGTCCATCCCCGACCTCGGTCCGTCCTTCCAGCAGTTCGCCGACGGCCTCAAGAGCGAGGCGGAAAAGGGCTAGGGGCCCGGCCTCTTAGGAAACCGCCACCGCGTGGGCAGCACCGTGGCGCTGCCGTCCACGATTCCCGCGACCGACCTTGGGCGGACGCCGAACAGGGGCGAATCATCCATCAGCAGGCTGGAGCCGTACTTGGCGATGTATGTCGCGTCCGCCGAGGCGATGAGTTTCGCGTCGCGCACTTCGTCGGCGCTGCCCTCGATGATCACCGCCTCCTCCGCGCCCTCGGTGGCGATCGAGCACTCCTGACGAGCGCCAAGGTTCAGCGCCTTGCGGGTCATCCGCCCGGTGCTGAAGACGAGAGCGCCGCCCGTCCAGACTCCCCACACCGCGGCGAGGTGCGGCACGCCTTCAGGCCCGGCGGTCGCGAGCCAGTAGCGCCGCGATTCCCGCAGCCGCGACACGGCCCACGCCCACTCCAGCAACCGGCGTCCTTCCGAGGGTGGTTCGTAGCCCGGCCACGGCATCCGCTCGGCGGCCGGCTCGGCGGGCTCCTGCACCGGGCCAGTATGGGGGCTACTCTTTTGCGGTACCGATGAGCGACCCCAAGGTCGACCTGCTCAAGAAGGTGCCTCTGTTTGCGCACTGCTCGCCGACCTCTCTCGAGTCGGCGGCGGCGAACACCGACGAGGTCGACGTCGTCGCCGAGCGCACGCTCATCAAGCAGGGCGAGCCGAGTGACACGTTTTACGTTTTGCTGGACGGCGAGGCGGAAGTGGCCATCGACGGCAAGAGCCGGCGCAAGCTGGGGCCGGGCGATTTCTTCGGTGAGATCAGCATGCTCGACCGCGGTCCCGCCACGGCGACGGTCACGACCACCAGGCCCAGCCGCATGATGGTGATGAGCCACATGCAGTTTCGCGATGCGATCAAGGGCAACCAGGACCTGCTCATCCAGGTGCTGGCGGCCGTCGCCGAACGGCTGCGCGCCGACACCATCGCCGGCCTGAAGACCCGCT
>DASZJK010000342.1:0-3465 GCA_035948155.1 Candidatus Dormiibacterota bacterium | reverse complement strand
CGTCCTTGCGCAAGCGCCGAAAGGCCTCTCGTGCTTCCTGCTCCCGCGCGTCCTGCCCGACGGCACGCGCAATGGATTCCACATCGAGCGCCTCAAGGACAAGCTCGGCAATCGCTCCAACGCCTCTTCCGAGATCGAGCTCGACGACGCGTCGGCCGTGCTAGTCGGGGAAGAGGGCGACGGGGTGCGGACGATCATCGAAATGGTCAACCACACGCGCCTCGACTGCGTGGTCGGATCGGCGAGCCTCATGCGCCAGGCGGTCGCACAGGCGACGCATCACGCGGCGCACCGCAGCGCGTTCGGCAAGCTGCTGATCGATCAGCCGCTGATGGCCAACGTCCTCGCCGACCTCGCAATCGAGTCCGAGGCGACGACCATCCTGATGATGCGGCTCGCCTCCGCATTCGACCGCAACGAATCGCACTTCCGCCGCATCGCGGTCGCGATCGCGAAGTACTGGACGTGCAAGAGGGCGATCGCCGTGGTCGCCGAGGCGCTCGAGTGCCACGGCGGCAACGGCTACGTCGAGGAGTCGATCCTTCCGCGCCTCTACCGCGAGGCGCCGCTCAACTCGATCTGGGAGGGCTCCGGCAACGTCAACGCGCTGGACGTCCTGCGCGCGATGCGGCGCGAGCCGGAAACGGTCGAAGCATTGTTCGAGGAGGTCGAGCTCGCGCGCGGCGCCGATCCGCGACTGGATCAGGCGATGAGCAGATTGAAGGACGAGGTCAAGGACCTGGACAACGCCGAGGCGCGAGCGAGAGGAATCGTCGAAAAGATGACCGTCGCGCTGCAGGCCTCGCTCCTCCTGCGCCACGGTGATCCGGCCGTCGCGGAGCTCTTTTGCGCGTCGCGGATCGGTGGGGAGTGGGGACATGCGTTCGGCACCCTCCCGAGCTCGAATCAATTCAAGCTGGTGATCGAGCGGCACCGTCCGCGTTTGTAGAGTGGAGGGATGATCAAGGAACTCGACGAGATCACACGCGCCTGGGAAAGGTCGCCTGTCGCACAGGTGCCGCCAGGCGAACTTTTACTGGTTACCGACTTCGACGGCACCCTGGCCGAGGTGGTCGAGGACCCCGCGGCCGCACGCGCCCGCCCCGAGGCGCTCGAGGTGCTCGAGGAGCTGGCGCTGCTGCTCGCCGACGTCATCGTCCTGAGCAGCCGGCCACCGGCGCAGCTCGAACAGCTCGTGCGGGTGCCAGGTGTGCGCCTGATCGGCGACAGCGGGCTCGCGATCCCGAGGCACGCACAGAAGGAAGCGTTGGATCGCTTCAACGCCGTCGCGAGCAAGCTGCTCGAGCGCATACCCGGCGCATGGATCGAGGTCAAGCCCGCCAGCACCGCGATCCACTTCCGCAACACCGAGATGAGCGGAGAGGAGATGCTCCGCATGCTGCGCCCGCTGGTCGACGGCGCGCGCCTCGAGGCGGCGCTTGGCCGCAAGGTCGTCGAGGTGCACGCTCCGAAGGCGGGCAAGGGAAACGCGCTCGCACACCTGCTCCCCGGCGAGGACTGCCTCGGTGTCGTCTGCTTCGGCGACGACGAGAACGACCGCTCCATGTTCGAGTACGTCAGCTCGCTCCCGGAACCGCACATGTGCGTCGGCGTCTGGTCCCCGGAAGCGCCGGCCGGGCTGTTCGACATGTGTGACCTCGTCGTTCCCGGACCTGCCGGGGCCGCAAAAGTCTTGCGAGAGATCCTGGAGTGGGCTAAGACTCGGATCTAGCGGCGACAAGGTCGCGGACGTCCTGGACCTGGTTGCTTATCCACCGCGCGATGTCGCTGGTGCGAACGACGTCGCGTGCGCGCTCCCTCATCGCGCGCCTCTCCTCGAGCGGCATGGTCAGCGCCGTGTAGAGCTGTGACGCGGTCTCCTCGACGTCGAACGGATTGATCGAGAGCACATTTCCGCGCAGCTCTTCGTGCGCGCCCGCGTTCTCGGACAGAACGATCACGCCGTTCTTCTCATTGACCAGCGCGCCTTCCTTGGCCACCAGGTTGAGGCCGTCGTACACGGGATTGACCAGCAGCACGTCGAAGTTCTTCAGCGCGGCGATCGCCTTGCGCTCGCTCTCAGCGACCTCGAGCCGGATCGGCTGCCACTCCGACGAGCCCAGGTCGCTGTTGATCCGCGCGGCCGCCTGCCTGATCTGCCGCAGGTAGCGCACGTAGACCGGCACGTCCTGGCGCGACGGCTGCAGGAAGGCCCAGAACTGCACCTTGCCCTGCAGTTCGGGGTGATACCGCAGCAGCTTCTCGTACGCGATGAATCCACGGACGATGTTCTTCGACGGGTCGGTGCGGTCGATGCGCACGATGAGTTGCGGCGGCCGCCACCGCGCGATGTCCTCTTCCTGGCGATGGACGCCGCGCGATGAGGCGAGCCGCATCGTGACGTCGACGTCGACCGAGATCGGGTAGTGGCGCGCGTACACCACACGCCCGGCGGCGACCACCGCACGCTCGCGCTCATCGACCTGGAGGCCGAGGTTCTCTTCGCACGTGAGAAGAAAGTTGCGAACGTCGAGGCTCGACTGGAACCCGACGATGTCGCAGCCGAGCAGGCCTTCGAGGATCGGATCGCGCATGTGCCTGGGCAGCACCTTCCAGTACTGCGGCGTAGGCCACGGCACGTGGATGAAGTGCTGGATGACCGCGCCTGGGACCGCGTCGCGCACAATGCGCGGTACGAGGTAGAGCTGGTAGTCCTGGACGAGCACGAGGACCGGCTCCGTCGCCGCGTGCGCGACCTCGATCACCTTGGCCGCCATCTGCGTGTTGACGCGCACGTACCCGTCGGTCCACGCCTGGTGGATGCGCTCATCGATGACCGGCTCGTTGCCCAGGTCCCACAGGTAGTGCTGGATGAACCACAGCACCGGGTTGGCGATGACCGAGTAGTACATGTCGTACTCCTCGCGGGTCGGGGTCGCGTACAGCAGGCGGCCGCTGCCGCGGGCGAGACGGACCTTCAGTCCGTCCGGGTGGGCGGCCGCGTGCTGGCGCTCGACGTCCGTCCGAGCGCACGCGACCCACGCCGCCCCGGTCGCCTCCGCAAGGGATAGCAATGCGGTGACGACCCCGCCCGCGCCACGCCGGAACGAGCCGTCCTCGCGCGGGTCCTGCGGACCGCGGTTGCTGACGATGATCGCCGACCGACCCGGTAGCGTCCGGGCCACGTAGCCGCGAAGGCTACTGACCGTTTCGAGCTATCCCCACCAGAAGCGAGCGGTCGATAGGCGCCTCGCGAACACGGAATCCGCTCGCGCGCGAGACGGCGTTGGCCAGCGCCGCGGTGCCCGGAATCGCGGGCGGTTCGCCGACGCCCTTTGCGCCGAGCGGGCCGACCGGCGACGGCACCTCGACGAGGCGGACATCGATGTCGGGGATCTGGTCCGCGGCCGGCAGCTCGTAGTCGATGAACGACCCCGAGCGCAGCTGGCCGTCGGCGTCGTACGC
>DASZJK010000341.1:0-3051 GCA_035948155.1 Candidatus Dormiibacterota bacterium | reverse complement strand
CACGGCCCGCTGCATCAGCTCCGCGATGCGACCTGCCTCCGCGTAGCCAGGCGTGAAGTACGAGCGCAGGCGGTCGCGAAGCCGCAGAGCTTTCCCGACGTAGATCACCTGCGTCTTCTTGTCCCGAAACATGTAGACGCCTGGGCTCTCGGGAACAGCCTGGAGCCGGCGCTTGATCGTCTCTTCCAGGGTCGCTGTCATTCCTGAAGCGATTCTAGGAAGCCGTAAACTCGAGTCCGTGAGCGTGCAGCAACCACCGCCCCCACCTCCCGGAGTCCCCTCGACTCAGATCCCGGGCCAGCAGTCTCAGCCGTCCACCCCCGTTCCTTACACCCCGGGCCTCGCCTCTACGCCATCGCGCGAGCACACCAACACCATGGCCGTGATCAGCCTGGTGTCCGGCGCGCTCGCGGTGTTCGGTCACATCGTGCTCCCTGGGATTGGCGGCGGAACCCTGGCCGTCGTGGCGATCGTTACAGGGTTCATCGGCCGCGGCGAGATCAAAAAGACCGGCGAGCAGGGCGGCTGGATGGCGACCGCCGGCATTGTGCTCGGCGTGATCCACCTCGCGGTGATCGCGCTGGTCGTCCTTCTGCTGATCCTCGGCGTCTTCGCGTTCGGAGCCTGGGCCTTACTCCACCACTAACCCGGATCGTCCGGACTATCCGTGCTTTTCGGGCCGCGCAGTATCGGTTAGTCCGGACTATCTGATGTTCCGGGCTAAAAGTGGATGCCGCGCATGATGTACGCCATCGTCGCGGCCTCGACCGAGATCTCTTCTTCGGCAGGGACGGCAGGACGCTGACCATCCCTGGGCGCGCTGTCCGGGAAGAGGTGATACGCGCCGGTCATCACGAACTGGAGCAGACCCGGCGCGATGGTGTGCACCGTCTCGCCCACCTTGCCGAGGCGCGTTGAGACCTCGGGCTGCCGGGTGAGGATCGCTGACGCGACCATTTCGGCGGCTTCTTCGGGTGAGCTGGTGGGAAAGTTCTTGTACATCCCGGTCGGAGCGATCATCGGCGTGCGCACGAGCGGCATGTGGATGTTGGTGATCGCGACGCCGTCGTCGACGACCTCAGGCGCGATGCAGCGGCTCAGCGACGCGAGGGCCGACTTCGACGCGACGTAGGCGCCGAACCGCGGCGGGTACGCCTGCACGCCGATGCTCGAGATGTTGATGATGTGGCCGCTGCGGCGCATGCGCATCCCCGGCAGAACCGCGAGCAGGAGCTTCACCGCGCCGAAATAGTTGAGCTGCATCGTGCGCTGGAAGTCGTGGAAGCGGTCGTACGACGACTCGATGGATCTGCGGATCGAGCGGCCGGCGTTGTTGACCAGGATGTCGACGCGGCCGAAGTCTTCGAGGACCTGGTGGATCATGGCGTCGCACGCGTCGAGGTCGGAGAGGTCGGCGGGATAGACCGACGCGCGCCCGCCGGCCTCCGAGATCTCCCTCGCCAGGGCCTCGAGCTTCTCCCGGGTCCGCGACACCAGGATCACGTGCGCACCGTGGTGAGCCAGAAGCTGCGCGGTCGCGCGGCCGATGCCGCTCGAAGCGCCTGTGACCACGGCCAGCCGGTCCTGCAGCGCGCGCCGCAGGTTGCGGTCGTTGAGCGCCTCGGGGTCCATATGACGCTCCCAGTAGTCCCAGACCTTCCACGCGTAGGTGTAAAGCGGGGGGCATGCGACGCCCGTCCCCTGCAGTGCAGCCTGAGCGCTATCAGACGTGAACCGCGCGCGGCTTGCCGCGAAACGAATCGCCTCCTCCGGGACCCGCACCCCGTCGAGTAGCCGTCGCTTCAGGGTCTGCGCCACGCTCCAGTGCTCGAGCATCGCGCGCGTCTCCGAAGGCAGCATCCGCCCGGCCCGGCTGTCGACCCGCAGCGTGAACTGCGGTGCGTGCGCCGCGCGGCAGAACTCGTTGGTCACGTCGCCGAGCCTCTGCGGCGCGGGGTCGGTCAGGTGGAACGTTCCGCCGTCGAGGCCTTCGCGGTGCCCGATCGCGTCGAGCGCGCGCGCGACGAAGTCGACCGGGACGATGTTCACCTCGCCGCCCTCGATGCCGATCAGCGGCACCCACTGCGGGATCGCGTTGCGCAGGCGCTGGATGAGCTTGAACGCGTAGTACGGACCGTCTATGCGGTCCGCCTCTCCCGTCTCCGACGACCCGACGACCAGGCCCGGGCGGTAGATGCGCCAGCGCACCGACGAGTCGCGAACGATCCTCTCCGCCTCGTACTTGGTCCGGTAGTAGGGGTGGTCGAGGACCTGGCCTTCGGCAAACATCTCCTCGGTGAATGGGCCCTTCCACCGCGCGCCCGCGACCGCGATCGAGCTCATGTGGTGCACGCGAGCACCGAGGCGCTCGGCCAGCTCGATGACGTTGCGCGTGCCGTCGACGTTGGCGCGCTCGTTGGCATCCTCCGGCGCTTCGAGGTCGTAGACCGCGGCGAGGTGGTACACGTCGGCGCCCCTCAGCCGCTCCTGGTCGACCGCGTCGAGGCCGAGCAGCGGCCGGGTGATGTCACCCTCGACCGGCCGCAGGCTTTCCCGTGCGTCCAAGGAGCCGATCAACGCCTCGAGGCGCTCGCGCGACGCCGGCCGGACCAGGACCAAGGTGACGCCGTCACGGCGCGCCAGCAGCCGCAGCAGGTGGCGGCCGATGAAGCCGGTACCGCCGGTGACGAGCCTCACCATCGACCGAACTTTAGGCTCAAGACGTTGCTTTATCTGGGATGAAATTGGCGAGGGCGCATTTAGGATCGCCGCATGTCTGATACGCCATCCGCGTTTCCGCCGCCGCCTCCGGGAAGCTTCCCCCCGCCGGTCTACCAGCAGGTGGCGTCACCCGCGTCCACCTACCAGCCGCCGCCCGTGGCGGGACCTCCAGTCGGTTACCCGCAGGGGTGGCAGCAGCAGATGTGGCAGCAGCAGGCACCCCAGCAGCCGGGCGTCGGCGTCGGCTGGGGCGTCGTCGGCATCCTGGCCCAGTTCGAGCCTCCCGCCCTGTGGGCGATCATCGCCGGCCTGGTCACCGTGATCGCGCCG
>DASZJK010000340.1:0-5403 GCA_035948155.1 Candidatus Dormiibacterota bacterium | reverse complement strand
GGCCTCTACGCCTTCATCTTCGGCAGTACCGCGGTCTTCGTGACGTCGACCTCGACCCGGGCCACCGCCAAGGTCACGTTGTCGGGTGCACCCAGCTCGCGGCATCGCTCGATCACGCGCTCTGCGCCGCGGTCGAGGTTTCCATCCCGCAAAAGCAGCCGCCCCATCTCCTCGACGCTGACGCCCGCGGTCTCGACACCGTCGCTGCACAGGACGATCGCGTCGCCTTCCTCGAGCTTCATCTTGTCCGTGAAGGGCTGGATCTGCTCCCACACGCCGACCGCCCGGGTGAGGCGGTGCTTGAGCGGGTGGTTCTCGGCCTCCGCGGGTTTGATGAGGCCCAAGCGCACCTGCTCCGCGGGCCAGGAGTGATCCTGCGAGATGAGCCTGGGAAGGCCATTGCGAAACAGGTAGGCGGGACTGTCCCCGACATTCAGGAGCGCGAGGTCGCCGGAGCGAATGGCTGCGATCACCATCGTGCTCCCCATGCCTGCCCACTCCGGGTTGTCCCGCGCCGCCTCGAAGACTGCGGTGTTCGCCACCTTGCAAGCCTTCTTGAGCCGGTCGACCTCCGGCCCCTCCCCACCGTCCTCGGCCAGCACCTTGGTGATGGTCTTGACCGCGATGGAGCTCGCGTGCTGGCCGGCCGCGTGGCCGCCCATCCCGTCGCAGACCACGATCAGCGTGTCGAGGCCCGCCTTGTTGCGCCAGACCGATACCGAGTCCTCGTTCTCCTCTCGCTCGAGGCCGGGGTCGGTGGCCCACGCTATTCGCAGTCGCATCGTTGCTAGTTAACGACCGAGGGTGTGATCAGGCTCCGATCAGGCCGAAATGGACCGAGTTCTGACCGATCGTCAGGCGGTCGCCGTGGTTGAGCTGCTTCTCCTGGATCGACTCGCCGTTCACGAACGTGCCGTTCGTGCTTCCGAGGTCGACGACCCAGAACTGTTCTCCACGCCGCTCGAGCCGCGCGTGGTGACCGCTCGTCGCCGGGTCGCGGAAGATCACGTCGTTGTCCGGTGACCGGCCCATGCGCAGCGCGTGGTCGCCGGCGCGGTGGCTGTGGCCGGCGTCCGGTCCGGACTCGATCGCCAGCTCAGCCTCGGGTCCCGCGCCCGACGGCGTCGTCGACGGACGTGCCGGCATCGCCATGGTGTCCGGCAGCGGCGGGGTGGCGGCGGGCGCCTGCCAGGCCGGCATGAGCGTGGTGGCCTCGCGGTCTGCCCCATCGCTCGGCGGCGGCGCGACCATCGTCGCGGCGACGTCGGCCGCCGTGGGTGACGGCGCCGACCACGGAGCCCGGGCCGGTTCGGGGGAGACGGGTTCGACCGCCGGGGCCTCGGGCGGCGGCGCCACCTCAGCCGCCGAGGCGGCAGCGGCGCCGGCGGCGAGATCGGCGTCGGTCGAAGGGGCTGCTGCGGCGGCGGCTGCCGACCAGACCGGGGCCGGCGCGTTCCACGGCGGGCTGCCTCGCCCCTCCGCGGCGGGGATCCCGGCGGGACTCGGGGGCTGGGGCGGCGGTGCGGCCGGGGCGCTCCATGAGGGAGCGGGGGCAGCGGCCGGCTCCTCGGTCTTGGGCACATCCCACGAGGGCGCGGGGGCACCCCAGGCGGGCGCACCGGCGGCCGGCGCTTCCCACGACGGGGCGACGGTGGGAGGCGAAGCCGGGACCGGCGCTGCCGCTGGCGCCGCGGGCGGCGCCCAGGCTGCCGCCGCGGGTGCAGGCGCCGAGGATGCCGGCGGTTCCCACGATGGAGCGGCCGGGGGTGGATTCCATGAAGGCGCCGCCGGTTCAACCGGCGCGGCGGGAGCTGGAGCGCCCCACGCCGGAGCTGGTGCCGCCGGAGCACCCCACGAGGCGGCGGGCTGTACCGGTTCTGCCGCCGGAGCCGGAGCGGCAGCGGGCGCTCCCCACGACGGAGCAGGAACAGCCGGCGGAGCCGAGTCGGGCGATCCCCATGTCGGCGCAGTGCCCGGAGCCGATTGCGGCGGCTGGCTCCCCCAGGTCGGGGTGGCCACCGCCGGAGCGGGCGGAGCCGCCATTGGAGCCGGCGCGCCCCACGCCGGCGACGCTGCACCTGGCGTGACCGCGGGCGAGGCCGGTTGGCCCCATCCGCCCGCGGTCGCCGGCCTCGGCGGCGCTCCCGCTCCCCAGCCGGGCGAGGGCGGGGCGACGGCAGTCGGAGCGATGGTGGCGGGCCGGGCCGGCGCGGGGGGCGCCCATGTCGCAGCGACGCCGGCGGTCTGGTTGGTCGGAGCGGCCGGCCGGACTGGAGGTGCGGACTTCTTGCTCCTGCGGCGGCGGCGCGTCCTCAGGTAGAGGACCGCTGCGATGATGGCCGCCACGGCAAGAATGATGTCTGCGTATGTAGTGGACATGCGGTGGGGAGCCTCCCTCTCGCCTAGCGCGGCATTGGATCTACGTAAGGCTGAAGTATGCCATCGGGGTCCCTAATCTCCGCCCTGCATGGCGCCGTTTTCGATCACAAGCCGGCCCGACGCGACGCCGGGAACGGTGATGTCGGCCTCCAGCGAGTGGGCCCCGGAGCCGATCGATTGACCGGTCACGACGTGCAGCACAAGGCGGCGGGCCAGGGGCAAGTCGAGCCGTTTGGGGAGCGGTGCGAGTCCGGCGTTCGACTCGATCTGCAGCTTGTGTCCGCTCACCGACACACCGTCCAGCCGCAACCCTGTGACGCCGACGAGCACCGCCGGGCGAGTGCGGTTGTCGAGCGCGAAGCTCAGCCCGTGATCCTCGGCGCGCAGGCTGTGGAGGTCGGCCAGCCGCTCGGCGAGGTAACGCGGGATCTCGGGGCGCGGCCGCACCGCAGATGTCGTTGACGCAACGGTGAAGTCAAACTCCGTCTCGTCGATCACCTCACCGGCCACGGTGAGCGTCGCCTCGAGCCGGTAGTCGCCCTCGGCCGCCAGCGGAAGGCTGAGCGTGGTGACGCTGACCGCGGGCTCCGTCGCGGTCGGAACCTCCACCTCCACCGTGCCCGAGTACGACTTCTTCTGCACGACGTCGCGTACGCGGTCGAGCCCGCGCACCCCGGCCGCCTTTTCGCGCGCTACGGACCATCGCACCACACCGCGGCCCGCGACCTGAGGGTCGTCGTTGACGACGACCAGGCGCGCGGCGAATGGGATGCGCGGGTTCTGCACGAATCCAAACGGTCTTCCCGCCTCGAAGGCGAGCGGATCCACGATCAGGCGCGTCGCCTTGAACGCCTCGGTCAGCGCGTCGAGCGCGAGCTTGGGTTGACGGGCGCCGTCGAGCAATCCCGCACCGATGCCCGGAAACGGATCGATGAGGTGGAAAGCGAAAGCGCCCCAGCATGGCTCGAACTTGCGCGTCCTCAAGTGTTCGGCGGCGTAGCGCACGAGGTTGGCCTGGTAAGCCTGCGACTCGTCGACGTAGTCCTCGAGATGGTTGTGCGCCGAGGGCAGGCCGACGCCGCGCTCGGCCCAGTTGACGTACTGAAACCCGGCGTGTCGCCACGCGGGCTCGTCGTCCGCGACCGGCCACCGTTTCTCGATCCGAGCCCACACGGGCGAGTCGATCGCCGGAAGCGACTGCGCGCCGAACGCGCACACCATGAGCGGTTCGACCTGCGCTATGTCGGCCCACGAGCCCTCGCTCCATCCCTGCGTCAGGTGAAGGTCGATGTCGCCCGAGGCGGCGATCGAAGGTCGCGTCGGGTCGAGGTGGTCGAACGCGGCCTTCAGCTCCTGGTCGATGGAGTGGTTCTGTCGTACCGAGTGGACCTCGCCGAGGTCGAAGCTCGTCGCCAGCCAGGGCGGCGCGTCGTGCGCGACCCACAGGGCGATCGACGGATGGTTGCGCAGGGCCGTCACCATCTCGACCTGCTGCTCGCGCGCCGCCGATTCGAAGAAACGCGCCTCGTCGCTGCGGCCGTGATAGACGTAAGTGCCGGTCAGCGGAAGGTCCTGGAAAACGAGCATGCCCGCCTCGTCCGCCTCGCGATAGAAATCCGACGGCAGGACGTTGGCGACGACGCGAAGGGCGTCGATGTTTGCCTGCTTGGCAGTCGCGATGTCTTTGGCCATGATGTCCCGGTTCAGCTCGTCCATCCGGTAAGCGGGCGCGTAGCCGGCGCCTCGCACGAACATCGGCCGGCCGTTGACCGCAAAGCTCCAGCGCCGAGAACCGATGTCCCAAGCGAGCTGGCGGAACGCAAACGCGTCCTCCACCCGCGACGATTCGGCGCCATCGGCGTGCGCGACGATCTCCGCGCGATACATGGGCTGCTCCCCGAATCGCCACGGCTCCCATCGGCGCGCTCCTGGAAGCGCAAGACGCATGGATACCGTCTGCTCGCCGCCCCCGCCGAGGCGCACCGCCCGCTGCAGCCGGAGCGCATCGCGGCCGGGTGGCTGCACCATGAGCTCCACGTCGCCTTCCATCTGCCGGCCGTCGAGGTTGCGGAGTCTTGCGTCGACCTCGAGTCGCCCATCGCCTGCCTCGAA
Source organism: Candidatus Dormiibacterota bacterium (assembly GCA_035948155.1). Classification (GTDB taxonomy): domain Bacteria; phylum Chloroflexota; class Dormibacteria; order Dormibacterales; family Dormibacteraceae; genus 40CM-4-65-16. Next base: position 912 of record DASZJK010000340.1, on the reverse strand, counting down.
TGTCGGGGTGAGCCGGATCCAGTCGACAGCGATCGCGCCGAGGTACTCGAGCTGCACCGGACGCCATAGCCCAAGCGGGACCTCGAGCGCGTACGGTTCGGGAAGGCTGCCGTACGCGGAGGCCGGGTACGGCTTCAGGTCGCCGTCGTTGAAGAGACCCATGATGTGGCGTTTCTTCTCAGGCTGCGGCTCGACCGGCGACTCGCAGCAGATTACGAGCAGGTTCTCGGGCTTGAGGTAAGGCGTGAGGTCGAAGCCGAACGGTGCGAAATAGCCGTAGTGCGAGCCGAGGAGCCTGCCGTTCAACCAGACGTTGGTCGCAAGAAACGCGCCCCCGATGCGCAGCACGACGCGGCCCGCGTGGTCGGGGCGCGGAAACTCGGTGCGGTACCAGACCGACTGGCGGCCTTCGCGCGCGGCGAGCTGCCGCGGCACCTCGATCGGCTTCCAACCAGACCCACGCCCGATGGTCAGACGTTCTGCTTCGCCCTCGCCCAGAGGCATCCACACGGCTTCCCATCCGGTGAGCTCGCGCGCGTGGACGCGCTGCGCCAATGGCATGAAGAGCGAGTCGCTCATTTTGAATGCGCCCTGCGCGCGCCCTGCGCTGCGAAAGCCCCGTCCGCGGTCGTGCAGATGAGCACCGGTCGACGCATCGAGCCCACGAATTGTTCCGTTTTCGCGTGATCGACCAGCGCCAGGACGCTCCCGCCGAATCCTGCGCCCATGATTCGGGCGCCGTAGCAGCCGTCGATCGCATCCGCGCGAGCGACGAGCGCATCGACGTTGGCGGTCGAAACCTCGAAGTCGTCGCGGAGGCTCCGATGCGACTCCTTCAGCAGCTGTCCCATTCGCGCAAAATCCCGCGCATGGAGCGCCTCGACGAAGGCACGCACGCGCGCGATCTCCGAG
>DASZJK010000339.1:0-2720 GCA_035948155.1 Candidatus Dormiibacterota bacterium | reverse complement strand
GGGGCGGCGACCGACCGGAGGCCGTAGGCCAGCTCTTCGTCCTGCATGGCCCAGCCCTGCTCGCGTATCGTGCGAAGCTCATCGCGCAGCTCGGCGAGCGAGACCTTCGCGTTGGGGCCTGAGTTGGCGGAGAACGAGGCGTCCGTGATGCGTGCGGCGAGGTCGGCCTCGCTGAGATTGGCGAGCAGCAGCTTGCCGATCGAGGTGTGCACGGCGGGCAGCGTGGAGCCTACCTGGATGTTCGCGGTCACCAGGTCGGCGTTGCGCAGGCGGACGAGGTAGAGGACGCGGTCGGCGGTGAGCACGGCCAGGTTCACCGTCTCCCCGGTGCGTTCGCCCAGCTCCTGGAGCTTCGGTGTCGCGATGGCGACGAAGTCCAGGCTCCGTAGCGCGGCCGTGCCGAGGGTCAGCGTGCGCGCGCCCGGCCGGTAGTCGCCGTTGGGAAGGTGGTCGAGGTAGCCCTCGGACGCCAGCGTCATCACGACCCGGTAGACGGTCGGCATCGGCAGGCCCGCCGCGGTGGCGAGGTCGCTGACGCGCCAGGACGGACGCTGCTCGTTGAACAACGAGAGGATCCGCAGGCCCTTGGCGAGGGCCTCCACGCGGTACTCCGGGCGTTCCGGGGACTCCGGGCGTTCCGCCGCGGGGGCGGAGTGGAACGCCTCAGAGGCGGGGTGGAGCGTCGCGGATGAGGAGCTGGCGCGGCGGCGAGGCATGGATGGCCTTCCTCCTCGGTGTCGAGAACCGCTATCAGCCTACGGCGGCTTGAGCGGACCCTGGACAGCCGTGTTGCGGGTCGGCTACGGTATTTGGAAAGCGACTTTCATAATACGAGAATAACGGCGTGAAAGGTAGACCCCATGCAGGACTGGCTCAGCCTCGACCGGCGGCCGACCCTGGTCTTCGGAGCCGGCGGGCTCGGCGGAGCCAGCGCGCTGAGCCTGGCCGCTCAGGGTGCGCGCGTCGCGCTCGCCGACGTGAACCAGGAGAACCTTGACGCGGTCGTGCGAGCTGCGAAGGAGGCCGGCGACGAGATCAAGCCGCTGGTCGCCGACCTGCGGACGGCGGAGGCCTGCCGCGCCGCCGTCCGTGAGGCCGTCGGGATGGTGGGCACGCCGCAGATCTTCCTGCACGCTGTCGGCCGCAACGTGCGCAAGCCGGTCCTCGACCTGGAGGACGCCGACTGGCAGGAGACCCTCAGCCTGAACCTATCGTCGGCGTACTGGCTCGGCCAGGCCGTCGGGCGGCTCATGGTGCAGGAGCGGTACGGCCGGATGGTCTTCGTGTCGTCGGTCTCCGGATTGCTCGCCCACCCGCACCACGCGCCGTACGCGGCGACCAAGGGCGCGATGAACCAGATGCTCCGGGTCATGGCGCGCGAGTGGGCGCGGCACGACGTCACCGTCAACGCCGTCGCGCCCGGCTACATCGAGACCGACCTGACCAAGGACTACCTCGAAAGGGACAACCACCGGGAGAGCCTGGAATCGCTCGTCCCGGCCGAGCGGCTCGGCCGCCCCGAGGAGGTGGCCGACGCGGTCACGTTCCTGGCTTCGGACCGCGCCCGCTTCATCACCGGTCAGGTCCTATACGTCGACGGCGGCCGCGTCCTGGTCTGACCGCCGTATCCAACCACCCTCTCCGGAAGGACATCCCGTGCCTGCAGCACCCGTTCCCATACCGCGCCGCTTTGAGGGCCGGTCGGTGGTCGTCACTGGCGCCGGCACCGGCTTCGGCGCCGAGATCGCGGTACGCGCCGCTCAGGAGGGGGCCCGCGCGGTCGGCGTCCATTACCGCAGCTCCGTGGAAGGGGCCAAGCGGACGGCCGACCGGGTGGCGGCGGAGGGCAGCACGCCCGTGCTGCTCCAGGCCGACATCGTCGACTGGGAGCAGATCAAGGCCATGGCCGACGCCGCCTTCGAACGGCTGGACGGCGTCGACGTCTTGGTGAACAACGTCGGAGACGTCGCCCGCGAGCAGATGTCGTGGCGCGACATCACCGAGGAGTCGATCGACCACGTCCTCGCCGTCGACATCAAGGGCACGATGCTCTGCGTCCACGAGTTCGGCGCGCGGATGCTGGAGGCGGGCCACGGCAGCATCGTGAACATCGGATCGACGGTTATCGTCCGGGGCAGCGCGAGAGCGCCGCAGTACGCCGCGGCCAAGTACGGCATCTTGGGCCTGACGAAGTCGTACGCGCACGCGTTCGCGCCGACGGTCCGGGTCAACGTCTTCGCCCCGGGGTTCATCGAGACCGAGGCGACCCTGGGACGCCGGGACTGGCAGTCGGGCCGGGGAGACCAGCTGCGCTCGCTCACGCCGATGGGGCGGATCCCAGCGCCCGCCGAGCTCGCCGGCACGGCCCTGTTCCTCGGGACCGACGACGCCTCGCACATGACCGGCGGGTACCTGGTGGCGGACGGCGGCTACAACATGGTCGGAGCTTGAGCGCGGCCGGGCCGCACCCGAGGGATCTCGGCCTCGCCGAGGCCCGGGCACTGGTGCAGCGCGCCGTGGACAAGGCCGAGCAGCTCGGGCTGCGCGGGGCAGTCGCCGTGGTGGGGGCGACCGGGACGCTGCTCACGGCGTCCCGGATGGACGCCGGGGGGCCGGGCGGAATGGCGCGGGCCCGATCGAAGGCCTGGATCTCCGCGACCCAGCAGATCCCGAGCTCAGAGCACCTGCACCGGATGACGACGATCGCCCCGCCGGTCGCC
>DASZJK010000338.1:0-2298 GCA_035948155.1 Candidatus Dormiibacterota bacterium | reverse complement strand
GAGCGCGTAGACGTCGGACCGCAGTCGGACCGGGATCCCGATCGCCGGCGCCAGTGAGGCCAGGGCGCCCGGGCGGCGTGCCGACGATTCCGGCATCAGGGCGACGGCGAGGGCCGCGGCGCCCGTTCCGACGATGAGGAGCCCGAAGACGAGGCGTGTCGGGTAGGGCCCAAACTCGACCAGGGCGCCGGATCCCAGAGCGCCGACAGCCAGGCCGCTGATCGGCGCGATGGCGTTGATCAGTCCCGCGCGGCCCGGCGCGTGCGGCGGATTGAGATCGACGAGGGTAGCTCCCAACGTGGAGAAGGCGACACCGGTGGCGATGCCCTGGGCGATTCGGGCAGCCAGCAGGCCGCCGACACCACCCGCGCCAAGAAACAGGACGAAGGCCAAAGCCTCGAGGGCGACCGCAGCCCCGAGCACGGGGCGGCGACCGACGTGATCAGAAAGAGCCCCCACGGTGAGGAGCGAGCCGATCAAGGCGATCGCGTAGACCGCAAAGATGACCGTGAGCGTGGTGGCGGAGAAACCCCACTGTTTCTGGTAAACGACGTACAGGGGCGTCGGCGCGCTTGCGGCCGCCGCGAAGAGCACGAACACTCCAGAGGCTGCCGCAAACGCCATCGCACGTGACAGTCGCCGGGGTCGCCGCGCCACCACGTTCCGTTCCTCGGTCGCCTCGACCTCCAGCGCCATCGGAGCTTTGAAATATACAGACCGATCTGTATATTCCGGTAAGCAAGCGATGGCTGTAAGGACCAAGGACGGGAAAACGGCTCGAGAGCGCTTGCTCGAAGCGGCGGACGAGCTCTTCTACGCGGAGGGCGTACATGTAGTCGGGGTCGACCGGATCGCCGAGCGAGCGGAGGTCACGAAGGCCACTCTGTACAACGCGTTTGGCAGCAAGGACGACCTCGTTCGCGCCTACCTCGAGCGGCACATGCAGCGAAGACAAGATCGCATCGGTCGAATCCTGGCTGCGAACGACACGCCGAGGAAGCGGATCCTCGGTATGTTCACCGAGATCGAGCAGCTGCTCGGAGGGTCGACCTTCCGCGGATGCCGGTTCATCATGGCGACCGCGGAGTCACGCCCAGGCGACGCGAGCGAACTGGTCGCTGAGCGATATCGGTCCTGGCTGAGGTCGGTGTTCACCGATCTTGCTGAAGAGGCCGGTGCGAATGACGCCAAGGAGCTCGGCAGACGGTTGCTGCTGCTTTACGACGGCGCCGCAGTCGCCGCGCGTCTGGACAGGGATCGCCGCGGTGCCGCCAGCGCGACCCGTTCCGCGGTCGAGGCGCTGCTCGATGCCGCGATCCCCTCCGGGCGCACCAGTCGGCGAGCGCGCTAACCGGCCGCACAGCACACGTGCCAGGCCTCACGAATCGGGAAATGATCTTCGGCTTGAACCTGCCGAACTACAGCCGGCTCGGCAACCGCGAATCGGTGATCGTCATCGCCGAGCAGGCCGAGGAGCTCGGCTACTCATCGCTATGGACGAACGATCACATCCTGATTCCTGCGGATCGTCCAGAGCCATTCGGCAACGTGCTCGAGACCTTCACCACGCTCAGCTATCTCGCCGCCCGCACCCAACGCATTCGGCTTGGCACTGGAATCCTGGTGCTTCCCCAGCGCGACCCGGTGCTGGTCGCAAAACAGGCCGCGACGCTGCATCACCTGAGTGGCGGGCGCTTCACGCTCGGTGTGGGCGTCGGCTACATCGCCAAGGAGTATTCGTTTCTGCGAGCCGACTTCGGCAGCCGCGGACAGTTGGCAGATGATTACGTGCAGGCGATCCGGGTGCTGTTCGAAACCGACGACCCTGAGTATCACGGTCGGTACATCAACTTCTCCGAGGCCTTGTTTTCCCCACGACCGGATCCCCCCATCCCGATTGTCATCGGCGGCAGCAGCCAGGCGGCGTTGAAACGAGCCGCGACACTCGGCGACGGTTGGTACGGGCTCAGATTGTCACCCGGCGCCGCGAGTGCGGCGATCGGGGTGATGGATCGGATCGGGCACAAACCCGACTTCACTCTTTCGCTCCGGGTGCAGACCCGGGTGGGCGGACCGGTTGAGGACGCTGATCCCCAGACCACTCTCCACGGCGATCCAGATGCCATCGTCGATCAGATTCGCCGGTATCGCGAAGCGGGCATCGAGCAGCTCGTGATCGAGCCGTTTGCGTCGAGCCTGGATGAGTTTCGTCAGCAGATAACGCTGTTCGCGCGCGAAGTAGCGTCGCGCTACATCCACCGTTCACGGTCGCGGTAGATCTCCACGACCGGGCCGCGG